>CAZYQJ010000322.1:6074-6347 GCA_964649925.1 uncultured Litorilinea sp. | reverse complement strand
GTTACGTAATCGCGATGTAGGCACAGTTTGTTCCTTCAGATAGCTACTTTGCAGCGATGCTAGGCATTGAATATGTGAAAACGACATCTTTCGTAGCCGCTTTCTGGCTATTATTGTATGACAGATAAGGGGGCCATTTCCTGTTGGTATGCTGTTCGGTTCCCAGGGAAATGGCAGTGGAGGGGGCTTAACCTGTCAATTGACAGGAGGAAAAGACAAAAAAGAACAGCGGCCTGACAGGTTTCTGTTGGGCCGCTGCGTTGACAGGGGGGG
>CAZYQJ010000322.1:0-6064 GCA_964649925.1 uncultured Litorilinea sp. | reverse complement strand
GGGTAGCGCAGGTGGTTGGGGTCCCACAAATGGATGTGGCTGTCAATAACGGCTTGAGGCATGGCATCCTCGTCGCTTGATGGATGGGAGGGATCGGTGCGCGGCGCCGGTTTGGGGGTGGGCCGCCGCGCCCCATTCTAGCACCGGCAGGGCGCGGCTGCAACCGCTTACCGGTAGCCGGTTACATCGGCGGGTTTACCGGCGTCCTGGACCTCGACAATGTAGCGCCAGCAGTCGGGCTGTGAACCGTCTACATCGGTGAAGCCGTAGACCTGCGCAAGCTGCCCGCTCGACAGTGACTGCCCATTCCAGCGTGATACCTGCGGGTCGGCGGCAAGATGGGCCACGGCTCGCCCGACATAGCGGGGTGTCTCGGAGATGATGAAATGGGGTTCTTGGGCGGCGGCATCGCGCCAATTGGCTTCTGTGACGCCGTAGTGATCCAGCATCATTTCGGATCGCAGCCAGCCAGGGGTCAGCGAAACCGCGGTGCACTGATACGGCTCCAACTCCTGTGCCTGTGTCCATCCCAGCCGGTTGATCGCCACCTTGGCGAGATCGTAGTAGACCGACAGGCGAAAATGGGTGCGGTTGTATTCCTCGGTCCCGTCGGTCATCTCCACCAGCAGGCCGCTGGGCTGCTGGATCAGCAGCGGCAGCGCATAGTGGCTGGTGATGAGGTGGGTGTCGATCGCCAGCCGCAGCATCCGCAGCCCCTTTTCCAGCGAGTGTTCCCAGATCGGCGTGTGCCATTCCGCCAGGAGTTCCCCACCCCAGATATCGTTGACCAGGATATCCAACCGTCCCTGTTCATCGCGGATGCGGTTGACCAGCCGTTCGACCTGCGCGGGGTCCAGGTGATCGGTGGGTACGGCGATGCCCTGTCCCCCCGCTGCGTTGACCAGATCGGCGGTCTCCTCGATGGTCTCCGGCCTGTCATACTCGGATCGCTGTTGGCGTGTGCTGCGTCCGGTCACATAGACCACCGCGCCCGCCGCGCCCAATTCCACGGCGATGCCGCGCCCTGCGCCGCGTGTCGCCCCCGCGACCAACGCCACTTTTCCCTGGAGAGGTCGGTCACTCATCACTTGCCTCCTTCGCTCTTCGCCTGTCAGCCCTCATGGCTCGCTGGCGTGTGTGCAATCGCTCAAAACAAAAAGGGCCGAGGAAAATCCCCGGCCCATTGTACAGCGAGTGTGCGATTTAGCCGTGACGCCGCATAAAGCGGTACATGCGTTCCAGGGCTTTTTCGATGTTCTCCAGGCTGGCCGCGTAGGCGCAGCGCACATGGCCCTCGCCACCCTTGCCAAAGGCGCTGCCGGGGATCACCGCCACATGTTCTTCCATGAGCAACCGCTCTGCAAATTCGTGTTCGTTCATCCCTGTCTTGGCAACGCTGGGGAAGGCGTAGAACGCGCCGCGCGGCTCAAAGCAATCCAGCCCGATCTCGTTCAGCCCTTTAACAATCGTGCGGCGGCGCACATCATAGCTTGCCACCATCTGCGCCACGTACTCTTCGACCGCAGGGTTGGTCAACGCTTCCAGCGCGGCTTCCTGGCCGGTGGTGGAGGCGGACATGATCAAGTACTGGTGGATTTTACGCATCGCGCCGATCAGGTCTGCGGGGCCAAGCGCATAGCCGATGCGCCAGCCGGTCATGGCGTAGTCCTTGCTCATGCCGCCCAGATGCACCGTCCGGTCTACCATGCCCGGCAGCGTGGCAAACATCACATGCTGGTGGCCGCCATAGACCAACTGGTCATAGATTTCATCGGAGATGACGATCAGGTCGTGCCGCTCGGCGATGCGCGCCAATTCAAGCATCCCCTCTCGGTCCATGACCGCGCCGGTGGGGTTGTTGGGGAAGCCGATGAGCAGGGCTTTGGTGCGCGGCGTGATGGCGGCCTCAACTGCTTCGGGGCGCACCTGGAAGTTGTCTTGGGCATAGGTCGGCAGGTCGACCACCGTGCCGCCCGCCAGCAGCACGCTGGCCGTATAGCTCACAAAACAGGGCTGCGGGACGATCACCTCGTCGCCAGGGTCGAGGATGGCCTGCATGATCAGGTACATCGCCTCGCTGACGCCTACGGTGACCAGCACCTGCTGGTCCGGGTCATAGGCGGGCGCGCCGTAGAGCGCGCTGAGTTTGGCCGCGATGGCCTCACGCAGTTCGATCATGCCTGCGTTGGAGGTGTAGGCGGTATGCCCTTGCTGTAGGCTGGCGATGCCTGCCTGGAGGATCGGGGCCGGGGTCACAAAATCGGGTTCGCCGATGCCCAGGCTGATGACATCCTCCATGGTGGCGGCGATGTCAAAATAGCGGCGGATTCCGGATGGCGGAACAGCTTGTACGCGCGCGCTGAGGCGGGTGGCATGGGCGCGCAGGTTGCGCCTGCCATTTTGATCCGCGTCCAGCGTCGCGGTGGGTGTCCATAGATGTGTTGTTGAATCGACAGTCATGGCCGGGCCTCCTTAGGCCAGCGGATATCGGTTGGGTGGTGAATGCTCGCAAGTGACGGGCTGCTCGATTGGAGCAGCAGCGCCGGAGGATGCCGTTCACAACCAGGACGCCGGCTATCGCCCTGGCTGCCGGCCGCGAGCACTGGCTAAGCCACCCAAACCGTGGCCGAAGTCGGCAAGTGATAAAATCATGACGAGTCCCGTATTATTCATCCCGATGATATGAAGATCGCTGCAAGAACAACGCTTCTACGGTCGAAAGGTTCCCGGTTCAGTCCAGCGCCGGGCGGCGGCTGTGCCAGTCGGTGCTTTGCTCGTAGGCATAGGCCGCGGCCAGGATCGTCTCTTCGCCCAGGTGCGGGCCGATCAACTGCAGGCCGATGGGCATCCCGGCCGCGTCATAGCCGCAGGGCAGGCTGATGCCGCACACGCCTGCCAGGTTGAGGCTGATCGTAAAGACATCGCTCAGGTACATTTCGATGGGGTTGTCGGTCTTTTCCCCGATGCGGAACGCCGTAGTCGGCGTGGTGGGGCAGGCGATCACGTCAACCGTTTTGAATGCCTCTTCAAAGTCGCGCTTGATCAGGGTGCGTACCTGCTGCGCCTTCAGGTAATAGGCGTCATAATACCCCGCGCTCAGCGCATAGGCCCCCAACATGATGCGCCGTTTGACTTCCGCGCCAAAGCCTTCGCCGCGCGTGCGGCGGATGTTCTCAAAGAGGTTGTTATCGCCTGCGCTGTAGCCAAAGCGCACGCCATCATAGCGCGCCAGGTTCGCACTGGCTTCAGCCGTAGCCACCAGGTAATAGACGGGCAGGGCTTTGTCGGTATTGGGCAGGCTGATGGGCACAACCTGCGCACCCATCCCTTCCAGGTGTGTCACGGCGGCGCGCACCGCTTGCTCGACTTCAGGCTGCATCCCCTCGATAAAGTATTCTTGGGGCAGCCCGATACGCAGCCCTTGCACGCCGCGGTCCAGCGCAGCGGTATAGTCGGGCACAGGTGCGGGGAGGCAGGTGCTGTCCTGCGGGTCCAGCCCGGCCATGACGCCCAGGAGCAGCGCGGCGTCGCGCACATCCTGGGTGAGCGTGCCTGGTCGAGGCTGCTGCCATAGGAGACCAGCCCGTAGCGGCTGATACGGCCATAAGAGGGCTTGAACCCGACCACGCCGCAGTGTGCAGCCGGTTGGCGCACGCTGCCGCCAGTGTCTGTGCCGAGTGCGGCCAGGGCTTCCCTCGCGGCCACCGCTGCCGCCGACCCGCCGCTGCTCCCGCCGGGCACGCGCGCCAGGTCCCACGGGTTGTGCGTGGGGGCAAAGCCGCTGTTTTCGGTGCTGGACCCCATGGCGAACTCGTCGGTGTTGGTCTTGCCCAGCATGACCATGCCCGCGGCCTCCAGCCGCGCCACCGCGGTGGCGGTATAGGGGGGGATGAACCCCTGTAAAATCTTGCTGCCGCAGGTGGTCTGCACGTCTTGGGTCGCCAACACGTCCTTGATTGCCAGGGGGATGCCCAACAGTGGGGCGTCATCCCCCTGGGCGCGGCGGCGGTCGGCCTCAGCGGCCTGGGCCAGGGCGCGTTCGCCGGTGACGGTGAGATAGGCGCACACGCGGCCATCCACCGCGTCAATGCGGTCAAGCAACGCCTGGGTCAACGCCACGGCAGTGACCTCGCCCTGGCGCAGCGCGTCCAACGCCTGGTGGACGGTCAATTCATGCAGGGCCTTGCCCTGGGCTGTGACGGGTGTGGAAGAAGCCATGATCAGACCTACTCTTCAAATACAGCGCGCACGCGGAAAAAGCCCTGGTCGCTGTCGGGCGCATTGGCGAGGGCTGCGTCATTATCCAGCCCGGGCTGCGGCTCGTCGTCGGCCATGACATTGCTCAGGGGCAGGACATAGGGCGTCGGTGGCACGCTGCTGGTGTCCACCTCTTGCAGGCTTTGGGCATAGTCCAAAATGGCGGAAAGCTGCCCTGCGAACTGCTCGATCTCCGCTTCGCTCAGCCGCAGTTTGGCTAACTCCGCCACATGGCGCACTTCATCTTGGGTCAGTCGAACACTCATAGTTGAATCCATGCTGGATGTGATCTGTACATCGGCCAGTTGATAGAGATAACAAGAACGCCGTGGAGACTCTCCACGGCGTCGGATGGTGCTGCTCAGGGATGTAGGCACGCCGTGGGCTGTGTCCACGGCGTAGGGCCAAGCCCCCTCACCGGGACACGCGTCTAGCTGCGGCAGCCTGTGCGGCTGCCCATACGGCATTCGCCATCGATAAAGCAGTTTCGTGCCGGAAGTGCTTCATGCGCTTCACCGGATGAGGACTGAACTCGGCATTTTCACGGGCTGCACAGAATGTACGCAGTATACCCGCGTGCGGCGACGGATGTCAAGGTGCAGAGTGTGGTACAATCCTGGCAGCGACCTGGGGCGCGAACATGGCCCTGGGGCGGTGATTCTTTAGAGTCTAAGATGGGAAGCTGGTTACAATTGGTAAAACGGATTCTCCTGGTAGTTGTGGGCCTGTGGGCGCTGGCGGCCTGTTCGCTGCGCGGGCCGCAAGACGATCTCCCCACGGCCACACAAGCGCGAGTCGAGGTGGCCCCTCCCGTAACGCTTGAGGCCGCGGGGAAGGCCGCAGCGGGTCTGCTCAGCCCGCCGCCCGATGTGAACGAACTGACCGGGCTTTCGACCATCGAACAACTTGCCTCGACCGTCGTCCCCACGCGTGACCTGCGCGACCTGGCGATGCGTCTCAACCCCGAGATCGGCAACATCCCCTTGGTCGTCAGCGAGGATGTCCCTGACTATGCGGTGGGCGATACATTAGAGTTCTGGGTGCATGACCTGGCCGCCAACCGCAATTTTCGCATCACGGCCGAACTGATCCACAAGACCGACGTGGCCTATGCCTGGGTGGAAGAGGGCAAGCCTGCTGACCGTGAGCGCATTGCCGCCGCGATTGACCGCTTCAGCGAGCAAACCTATGCAGCGGTGCGTGCCTTTTTTGGCAGTGAATGGAAGCCTGGGGTGGATAACGACCCGCGGCTGCATGTGCTTCATGCCACGGGGCTGGGCGACGGGATTGCCGGTTACTACAGCAGCGCCGACCAGTACAGCCGCTTGGCGCGCCCTTTCTCGAACGAGAAGGAGATGTTCTACATCAATTTGAGCTGGCTCAACCGGTCCGCCAATTATGAGTACTATGAGACCGTGCTGGCGCATGAGTTTCAGCACATGATCCTGTGGTATCGCGACCGCAATGAGAGTACGTGGATCAACGAAGGGCAGAGTGAGTTCGCCCAAGTGGTGGCAGGGTATGACCCAGGCATGCAGTTTGCCCAGGCCTTTGCCGCCGATCCGGATACGCAACTCAACACCTGGGGCGAAAGCCCCGTCGGCAACAGCGCGCATTATGGCGGCTCGTTTTTGTTTATGACTTACTTCGCCCAGCGTTTTGGCGCGGACCTGACGCGCGCACTGGTGGCGCACTCGGCCAATGGATTGGAAGGGGTGGATGCGGTGCTGGCGAACGCCGGGTACAGGATGACGGCGGACGATCTCTTTGCCGATTGGGTGGTCGCCAACTATGTGGATGACTTGGA
>CAZYQJ010000321.1:0-6354 GCA_964649925.1 uncultured Litorilinea sp. | reverse complement strand
GAACATGCGGGCGATGGCGATCACGGCGCTCGACCATCAACTGGGGCGTATCCTTGACTTCCTGGATGCTAGCGGGCTGGCCGATGATACGATTGTCATCTTCACCTCGGACCACGGCGATATGCTCTGGTCGCAGGGACGCATGAAAAAGCAGCAGCCCTGGGAAGAGTCGATCCTCATCCCCTTCCTGATCCGTTGGCCGGGCCACATTGCGCCGGACACGACGCGCGACACGCTCTTTGGCGTCATCGACCACCTGCCTACGCTGTTGGGACTCTGCGGGATCGAAGCACCTACAACGCTCCACGGGCGGGACTTTGCCCCGCTGCTGTTGGGCGACGCTGCGCCAGAGGTGGAATCGCTCTTTTTGATGGATATGGTGCGCATGGACGAATCGGACTGGCAGAATTTGAGCGAATGGCGCGGGGTACGGACGCCACGCTATACCTACGCACGCCAGGTAACTGAGGGGAAGCCGCGGCCCTGGCTGCTCTATGACAATGAAGCTGACCCCTACCAGTTGCATAACCTGGTCGATGAGCCGGCCCATGCCGCGCTATGCGCTGCGCTGGATGCGGCGGTGGATGCATGGCAGGTGCGGGCGGGCGACCCCGGCCTCCCTGGGGCTGCGCTGATGCGCCAGCTAAGTTTGGTGGAGCTGTGGAACGAACGCGAGCGGCTGCAGCATCCGCACGCACCGCAGTTGATTGAAGATGAATAGCCAGCGCAATGACGTGAGCGCGGCATCGAGCACATCACACACCGACAGCCACGCACACCTCGCCTGTACGCGGCTGTCGGCGGATATCCCCTCTATTTTCGATGTGGCAGTGAGCACAAAGCCAGCGCAGTTGCCGTATGCGCGGCCCGCACGCTTCAATCCAACTCCACTGATGCCGCCTCAGCACTCAGCCAGGCAAAGTTACGCTGCAGTGTGTCTAGCCTCTCGGCAAGCGTCTCGCCCGGCAACCGCGCTTCATAGGTGTAGGGGCCTCGGTAGCCTACCTCGGCAAGCGCGGCGAAGAATGGCCGCCATGCCACCACACCGTCACCTGGCAACCAATGCTTCTCGTCCACCCCATCATAATCCGAGAGATGGAGCGCGGTGAGTCGCTGGCCAGCGAGCCGCACTTCATCCGGTAGCGCCGCTGCCCGGTCCATGAGGTGATTGGTGTCTATGCAGATGCCGACCCATTCGGGCGGCAGCCCGTCGAGCAAAGTCAGCAGTTCAGCCGTCGTACGGCCCAGACAAGTGCGCGGCAGCAGTTCGACAGCCAGCCGTACCCCTGTATCGGCACAGACATGCGCCAACTCCTCCAGGCTCTGCCGTGCCCGTGCCAGTCGCGCGGCTCGGTCCTGTGGCGCAATCGGTTCATAGGACCCGTGGACAATCACCTGGCGTGCGCCCAAGGCGGCAGCCTGTTCCAGACTCGCACGCGTCACGGCCACACCAGCCGCGACCGCATCTGGATCGCTGGAGAAGTCAATCGCCTGGCCAAAGGGTGCGTGTACAGTGGCGACCTGCACCCCCGCTTGCGCCAAGGCTTGGCTGACTTGCGCCGGGGAACGATCGCCGGGCAACCAGTCGTAGGGTATTTCGACTGTGGCGACGCCCGCCGCGGCCAATTGCGCCGGAAGCTCGTCTGTCCACTGCTGCGTCAACAGCCCCAAAGAGAGTCCCCAACGTGGCATGGCAACCCTAAACCCCTTTCAGTCCGGAGAAGGTCACACCTTCGATAAAGGTCCTCTGCGCAAAGAAAAAGAGGACAACGACGGGCAGGGTGACCGCTGCGCTCGCGGCCATCAGCAAGGCCCATTCTGTATAGTACATGCCTTGGAAGTATAGTAGGCCCAGGCTCAGCGTATACTGCCGCACCCGGTTGATGTAGATCAGCGGTTCCAGAAAGTCGCCCCAAACATTGAGGACCCGAAAGAGGATCACCACGGCAATGGCAGGACGGGCCAGTGGCAACAAGACGCGCCACAGGATGCCGAACTCATTGCACCCATCAATGCGCGCCGCGTCGGTCAATTCCTGAGGGATGGTGCGAAAGAACTGGCGGAGTAGGAAGATGAAAAAAGGCGTCCCAAAGAAGTAGGGCACAATCAAAGGCAGATAGGTGCCGACCCAATGCAGCCGCGAAAAGATGATGTAAAGTGGAACCATGGTGACCTGGTAGGGCACCATCATCGTACTGAGCACCAGAAAGAAGACCGCATCGCGCCCCGGCCACTCAATGCGGGAAAAGCCATACGCCACGACGGCCGACGAGATGGCGACGCCCACCGCCGTGATGACCGCAATCGTGAGGGTGTTGACAAAAAAGAGGTCAAAGCGTGCTTCCGTCAGGGCGCGCACATAGTTGGACCACATGATCGGGCGTGGGATCCAGATGGGCGGGCTTGAGAAAATCTGTGTTTCGGACTGGAGCGAACTGGAAATCAGCCACGCCATCGGCAGAAAAAAGCTAAAGGCGAGAACGCTGGCTACCAGCGTGATAAAGGCTTTGGTGACGTTGCGGCGCAGCCTGATCGGTTGGGAAACTGTACTTTGCCAGGTTTGAGTTGTAGCCATGTGTCTGTCATCCTCTGCAATTGCTAGTCGCCGCCGTAGAAGACCCAACGTCCGGAGGAGCGGAAGATCCAGTAGGTGCCAAACACGATCAGCACAAATAGAATCCAGGCAATGGCACTGGCATAGCCCATCCGCAGGTAGACAAAGGCGACTCGATAAAGGTAGAGAGCATAAAAGAGTGTCGAATCCGCCGGCCCACCTTGGGTGAGGATGTAGGGGAAGGTGAAGGTCTGCGACGCGCCGATCAGGCCGGTGATCAAGGTAAAGAGAATGGCCGGTGTCGTCAGCGGTAAGGTCACATGGCGGAGTTGGCCCCACCACTGGGCTCCATCCACACGCGCCGCATCATAGAGTGGCTGCGGCACGTCTTGCAGCGCGGCCAAAAAGATCACCATCGAGTTGCCGGTGTACCACAAGTGGATGAGGACGAGCGACGGTTTGGTCCAGTCGGGGTGGGCGAGCCATGGAGCTCCGGGAAGCCCCAGCGAAGAGAGTGTGGCGTTGACCAGACCATATTGGGTATCTAGGATCCAAAGCCAGAGCATGGCCGAGGAGACAGCCGGGACGATGGTGGGTAGATAGAAGACGGTACGCAGCAGCGGGCGACCATAGATCGGCTGGTTGAGCAGCAAGGCAAGTGCGTACGCCACGGCTAGCCCGCTGGGTACAGCTAAGAGAACATAATAGGTCGTATTGTACAGGGCAATCCGAAACAGCCGGTCGCGGACAAAGAGTTCGACATAGTTGTCCAGCCCTAACCACTGCGGTGGGCGGATGATATCGTAGTAAGTGAACCCGTAGTACAGGGAGGCGATAATGGGGTAGGCGACGAAAAGCACGAATCCCACCAGCCAAGGCGAGACAAAGAGTAAGCCGCTGTAGAGGCGGCGTCTTTCCCAATTGCTCAAGCCGCGGCGCGGGCGGAGGCGGGTCGCCGTCGTGCTGACGACGGTGAAAAGGGGAGAGGTCATGAGCGGATTCCTTCGGCATTTTCTATGTGTCAGGCGAGGCTGGGACTTGCCCAGCCTCGCCTGATCAATCTGTCAACTAAGCGAGGCGCGCGGCTACTTTACATAGTGACAGCTTGATCTATCAATGGTTGAACCTCGCTCTCGACACGTGTCAGCATCTCCTGAGCGGTGATCTCGCCAAAGGTCATCTCGTCCAGACCTGCGACCAAGCGGTCGGTGACCTCCCCGGGCGCGATCGGCAGCGGCGGTGCCGTGTAGAAGTCCTCTGCCTCAAAGGCGGAATCGACAAACCACTGCAGGCCCTCATACTGGCTGAAGTCTGCCTGTTCAATGAAGGGTGTATAGGTCGGATAGCCACCGGCAGTGTTATAGATGATGTTGATCGAGTCCACCGTCGAGGCATGTTCGACAAAATCCCAGGCGACTTCGGGGTTGGGGCAGTTGGTGGGGCGTACCCAGAACCACCCGTAGATGGTGCTGACTTTCTTGTTGTCGCGCGTGGGCACCCAGGTGTAGCCAGCCTCGATTTCCGGTGCCAGACGGGCCAGTTCACCGGGCACATAATAGCCGCTCATGAGCATCGATTGCGCACCGCGTACAAAGCCTGAACGCGGGTCGCCGGTCCAGGTCGCATACTCCTGGCGGAAAGCGCTCATCTTCTCTGCCCCGACGCGGCGGGCAAAGTCGGCGACCCACTCTGCACCCCAAACTAGGTTTTCCGTGGCCAGATGCACCTGGGCCGCTGCTGGGTCATACCACTGGCGCTCGAACCACCAACCCAGCAGGTCTGCCCCGCGTGCGTCGCGTGGGTCAAAGCCCAAGCGTACAATGTTGCCTGCCTCATCAAACTGATCTAGCGCCGCCGCAAACTCCACCAACTCATCAAAGCTCTGCGGGCCTGCCTCTGGATCCAGGCCAACCTCCTCAAAATGAGCTTTGTTCCAGATGATGGCTTGCCCGGCTGCCCCTTCAACTGTAGGAATGCCGTACAACTCGCCATCTTTCATGTAGTAGTTGAGTTGGGCTTCGACAAAATCGGCGATATTAATGCTGCTGCCCTCCAGGTCAGGCGTCACGGGCATCAACACGCCTCGTTCTGTGAGCATCGCGCCGTTCACCGCACCCGTTGTATAAAGGTCAGGGGCGTTGTTACCGGCAATGGCCGCTAAGAACTTGGTCATCCCCTCGGTTCCAGACTGTCCAGGCAGCACTTCGATGCTGTGCTGAGGGTTGTCGGCGACATAGTTGTCGGCAATCTGCTGTATCGCTTCATGCCAGATACCGCCCCAGTTAATCCAAATCTGCATGTCTACACCGGCCTCTGCTGCGCTGCCTGCGCTTCCTGCACCGCTTGGTGCCACAGGTGCCACACAGCCTGCTAGTGTACCCATCGCAGCGGTCGCTCCCACTAGCTGCAAGAAGGTACGGCGGCTTAACATTGCTCGCGATCGCATGTGACTTGTCCTCCTGGCTTTACAGGTTTGAGTAGTAGGTACCTGCCTTACGGCTGACCATGGTTCGTCCATGGCGATTCCACTCGTGCGGTGGGGCAAAGACTGAAGAGTGAAGTGGTCTTTGGGTCGGGCGCGGAAGAACCTTCCGCGTGCCGTTGCTCTTGAGGTGTTTGGACTATTTACGGTTTTTGATACAGCACAAAGGACAATGAAGACAACAGGCGTATTGCGCTGATGGAGCAACTCAGTAGATAGCGGTGACGTTGGCTTTGGTGGGTGATGCTCAAATTCTACAGTACAGCGAGGATGTTGTGCAACTGGTGAATCAGAGGGTGATTGTGCCAATGGTGATGGAGGAAGCGCGCAGGGGTCAGGCAGTCGATTGGGCCGGTGATATCCGTAGCAAGATGACCTGGTTGGAGCTTATTAGCTTACCAAGTCATGGCCATTGCAGGGTAAGACGCCACCGTTCGTCTCGGACCTTTTGGTGGCAATGCAGGCAACGCTTTGACTTTCCGTAAATACACTGATTGGTCGACGGCATTCGGAATGACGCTGAGCGCGCTGAGTACCATGCACAGTTCATGCAGTTGGAACCAGAGGCCCTTCTCAACTTTGACGCGGCCCTTCGAGTGGCTGGTCAAGCGGGCCGCCCAGCATGGCGTCGTGGCAGCGCTCGCACGCGGGGTTGCCGCAGTGGGTGATCCGCGGGTTAGCGCGGATTGCGGCGGCGGCCGCCGCTAGCGCCGGACCTGCCGCGAAAAGTTGCCAGCAGCTTGCGCCTACTATGCTCTCGCGCCGCCACGACGCTAAGGCTGGCGCAAGCTGCCTAAAACCGTCTGAACAGCCCCCTGTCTCCACCGCCTGCGGACGCCCCGCGGGGTCGTTGGCCCAGCGCCGGAAGGGCATGCGGCCCGCCTCCTGCTCGGCCAGGTGCAGCAGCGTCATCGAGTCGAGTTCCACCCCCATCAGCAGCACAAAGCCACCTACCTCGACCAGGGCGCGCAGCGGCGCATAGACGGCGAGCGGGGCTTGCACGGAAATGAGGCGCGCTGCAAGCGGTCCTACCGCACTGAACGAATTGAGGGGATGGTCCCCGCGCACGCGTACGGGGTGCTGTACCACCGCCGCTGCGATGGCGCCCATGTCCGGGTCGATCTCGTTTGTGTCAGGCGTGTAGATGCGGTGCGTGCCCGCAGTGCTGCCCGGATAGGGACGGCTGTAATCGATGCCGTTGCGCGGCAGGCGCAGTTCCGGCGGCGGCTCCATAGCAAAATCATACGAGAAGCTGGGCACCATTAGCGTGCAGCCTTCCGCCAAGAAGGCGGCTACCACGGCGGCCGCGCCGCCCGCC
>CAZYQJ010000320.1:1571-6362 GCA_964649925.1 uncultured Litorilinea sp. | reverse complement strand
CATCGCCGAAGCGATCCTACCTGTGCCGCTTGCCATTTTCCAGGTGCGCGAGCAGAGCGAGTTGATCCTCCCTGTCCAGAACCCGGAAGTGTGGGGCGCATTCCCCGACCTGGACGACTCCTGGACAACGGCCCTGACCCCGGAGCAGGCCAGCCAGATCACTGCCTTTTGGGCAGAAGCCGGGCTGCCCGTCGAGGAAGCGGGTGACCTCGCCAATGCGCAGTGGACGTCGCTGTCATCCCTGGTGGGCATGGGCGTCTCTTCCGGCGAGACGGCTGTGGGCCAGCTTCAGGACCTGTTGATCAGCCTGCCCAGTGGCCGCATCAAATACGCGGTGATCGCGACGACGGGTGAAGACATGGGCGCGCGGCTGCTCCCCTATGGTGTCGTCGATCCGATGGCCGGGGGAGATACCCTCCAACTCGCCTCCGATTTTGACGCTGCCCTGTTGGCCGAATCGCCAGAAGTAAACGGCGAAAGTCTGGAGCAATCCAACATATACGACGCGGCCTGGGACGATGCGCACGAAAGCTACTGGGCTGATAACGGTTATCCTTTTGAGGAGTAAGGGCAGCGCGGCAACAGACCGGCCATGCCCTGTTCGCGTAGTGGAAAGATAACCCCATCCAGCACACCCCGGCTCGCAGACCGTCGCCAGTCAACGCGGCGGTCTGCCGGCTCCCACTAAATGCTCCCGCCAAGCCTCTGCGCGGGGGCATTGGTTTTCACCAGGTTATGTACAAATCGGCATCTTACCCCGCGTGTGTGACTTTGGTCGCAGCGCGCGCGGAGGGGCTGCGCGATGCTGGGGCGTGAAAACCATCGGCACAATCAATATGAGACGCAGAGGATAAAGTGCATGGCGCATCAGGATGTTTTGGCCCGGCTGGCAGCCCTGGAGGAACGTATTGGATCACGCTGGGTCTTTGCCCGCGCCCCACAGTTGATCTACTGGGAGATCACGCGTGCCTGTGACCTGGCGTGCATCCACTGTCGCGCTGAGGCCATCACCCGCCGCAGCGCATGGGAGTTCAGCACCGAGGAAGGGGAAGCGTTGCTGCGCCAGATAGTAGACTTTGGCGGGCCGCGCCTGCCCCAAGTGGTGATCACCGGCGGCGACCCACTCCAACGCCCCGACCTGTTTGACCTGATCGCCTATGGCCGCAGCCTGGGCCTCTCCATGTCCGCCACGCCTGCAGGCACAGCGCGCCTGACCGCGGAGATGGTGGACACCTTTCAGGCGGCAGGCGTTGCCAGCCTGGCGTTGAGCCTGGACGGTGCAACCGCCCAAAGCCATGATGCCTTTCGTGGGGTGGATGGTTCCTATGCGTGGACGCTAGAGGGTGCGCGCGCCGTGGTCGAGCGCGGGATTCCACTCCAGATCAATACAATGGTCACGCGCGATACCGCCGCTGAACTACCCGCCATCTATGAGGTCGTGCGCGACCTGGGCATCACGCGCTGGGCGCTCTTCTTTCTGATCGCCACAGGCCGCGGCCAGGGCTTGGCCGAAGTGACGCCCGCCGAGAGCGAACGTGTGCTCAACTGGATCTGGCGGCGCGCCGCCGACCCCACTACCCCATTTGCCATCAAAACCACCGAAGCGCACCATTACCGCCGCATCGGCTTTACCAAACTGGCACGCCGCGCCGCGCCGGACGATGTGGCGCAACGCCCGCTAGAAGCGATCGTCGCCAGCCCGATGGGCCGCGGCTTTGGCATCCGCGACGGCAATGGCATTGTCTTTGTCTCGCATACAGGAGAGATTTATCCCAGCGGCTTTCTGCCCCTGGCCGCGGGCAATGTGCGGCGCGGCGATTCGCTGGTGGATGTCTACCGGCATCACCCGCTCTTTGTGGGGCTGCGTGACGCCGACCGGCTCGAAGGCAAGTGCGGCGTCTGCCCTTTCCGGCGTATCTGTGGCGGCTCGCGCGCCCGCGCCTATGCCGCTACCGGCAACCCGCTGGGCAGCGACCCGCTCTGTCCCTATGTGCCGGAAGGGGCGGGGTAGGGAATAGGGAGATAGGGAGTAGGCAGTAGGGGGCAGAACCAGATCTCAGGTCAGGCTGCAAGTCACTGTAGCCCAAGGTTTTCAACCTTGGGGCTTGTGCCCGGTGCACCCCGCATTGCCGGACCATTTTGTTATCCTTCATATGGCCCAACAAGGGCGGCATACCGGCATGTGCGTGCCACAAGTTGCACCGAACACCGCACCTACAATCTGACCGTGGGCGGGGATCGATAGCTGCTTCTGCCTGTGTCCTACTGCCTATCTGCCCACTGCCTACCCCTACCTCCCTACCTCCCTATCTCCCTACTGCCCCTCTTTCTGCATGGCGCTCTGGGCAAAGGTCCAGCCATCCATGACAGGGGGGTGGACGCCGAACCGTGTCAGCATCACGGCGACCTGGGCGCGGTGTTCGGTGGCGTGGTTGATGGCCTGGATCAGCGGTAGGGCGGCAGGCATGGTGTAGGGCTGCCCATTCCAGACCCCTTGCAGCATGTGACCTTCTGGCAGGTCCGCCGCGACCTGCACCAACCCCTCTCCGCTCTTTTGGATGCGGTCGCGCAGTTCGTCCAGGCTAGGGATCGCTTCTGGTGATCCGTCTCCGTCTTCCAATGGCTCACCGCGCAGCGCGCTTAGATACCGTTCCTCGTTGATAACCACATGATTGAGCGTGGATCGGATGGTTCCATAGACGCCTTCGGGCGCTTCGGCATCCAATTGCTCATCGGAGAGAAAACGGCAGGCGTCAAAGAGCCGTAGATTGGCCCATAGGTTGTGCCGAAACAACTGAACCAGGGTGCTTGTCATATGCTCTTCTCCTTAGTTCTAAACCACGACCGAGAGGCAACGGGACAAGAGTAGCACATGTGTTCCAGTCGCTCAAGCGAAATTGGCTTCAAAACAGCCCCACCACGCGACCTGTCTCGAAGTCGATGTCCACGTTTTCGGCGGCAGGCTGGCTGGGCAGGCCGGGCATGGTCCGCATCTCGCCGACAAGCGGGTAGATAAAGCCTGCCCCTACGCTGGCGCGCACCTCGCGGATGGGCAGGGTGAAGCCGGTCGGCGCGCCCTTGATCGCTGGGTCCGCAGTCAGGCTCAGGTGCGTTTTTGCCATGCAGATGGGCAGCTTCCCAAAACCGTTCTTCTCATATTGGCGAATCTGGCTTGTGGCCTTCGCCTCATAGATCACCTCGCCCGCGCCGTAGATGCGTTGGGCGATGGTCTCGATCTTGGCCTTGATCGGCTGGTCCAGGTCGTACAGGAAGCGGAACTCGGTGGGTTCATCGGCGGCTTCCACTACCATGCGCGCCAGGTCCACCGCACCGGCCCCACCCTCGGCCCAATGGTCGGAGCGCGCGCAGCGCACGCCCATCTCTTTGGCCACGGCAAAGACTGCCTCGACCTCGCTGGGGTGGTCGGTGGGGAAGTGATTGATGCAGATGACGGGGCTGACGCCATGCAGCAGCATGTTTTCCACCTGCTTGCGCAGGTTGGCCGCGCCGATATAGATGTCGTCAGGGTTCTCAGCCAGCATCTCGGCGGGCAGCGGCTTGCCGGGTGCGACGCGATATTTACCGGTGTGCAGTTTGAGGGCGCGAATGGTGGCGACGATGACCGCGGCATCGGGGCGCAGACCGCTGGCGCGGCATTTGATGTTGAAGAACTTTTCCGCGCCGATGTCCGCACCAAAGCCCGCTTCGGTGAGCAGATAGTCGCCGGTCTTGATGCCGACTAGATCAGCCAGCACGGAGCTATTGCCGTGGGCGATGTTGGCAAAGGGGCCAGCGTGGACCAACGCCGGGGTGTTTTCCAGCGTCTGGAAGAGGTTGGGCTTGATCGCCTCTTTCATCAACACGGTCATCGCGCCCGCGGCGCGCAACTGCTCGGCGGTGACGGGCTGGCGGTCCACATCCTGGCCGATGACGATGCGGCCAAAACGTTCGCGCATATCGCGCAGGCTGGTGGTCAACGCCAGGATCGCCATGACTTCGCTGGCAACGCTGATATCGAAACCGCTCTGGCGCGGGCGTCCATCGCCCTTTGCGCCCAGCCCGGTCACCAGGTTGCGTAACTCGCGGTCGTTGACATCCAACACGCGCCGCCAGGTGATCGAGTACGGGTCGATGCGCAGGGCGTTGCCCTGGTAGATATGGTTATCAATCATGGCGGCCAGCAGGTTATTGGCCGCGGTCACGGCATGGATGTCACCGGTCATGTGCAGGTTAAACTGCTCCATCGGTACGACCTGGCTGTACCCGCCGCCCGCCGCGCCGCCTTTGATGCCAAAGGTCGGCCCCTGCGAGGGCTGGCGGATGGCGATGGTGGCGCGCTTGCCGATGTGCTGCATGGCCTGGCCCAGCCCGACCAGCGTGGTCGATTTGCCTTCGCCCAGCGGAGTAGGCGTGATGGCTGTCACCAGTACATACTTGGCATTGGGGCGGCTCTGCAGATGTTCCAATGCCTCTAGCTTGACCTTGGCCATGGTATCGCCGTACAACTCGATATCCCGACGGCTCAGCCCCATCTTTTCGGCAATGGCTTCGATGGGTTCCAGCTTGGCGGCCTGTGCAATTTCGATGTCGCTTGGAACATGGGTCTTGACTGACACACGGATTCTCCTTTGACAGCAGTGGTCGAATAGGGAGGTAGGGAGATAGGGAGGTAGGGAATAGGGGGCAGAGCGTGGCCGGTCCCACTCTCCTTCTGCACCCTACTCCCTATTGCCCACTCCCTACCCCCTATCAGGCTACTGCATGATAAAGACGGTCGTCTCGTTGAATTCC
>CAZYQJ010000320.1:0-1561 GCA_964649925.1 uncultured Litorilinea sp. | reverse complement strand
GAGGACGACCGAGGGGAAGGTAGGCTGGTTGGGCGAGTCGGGGAAGTGCTGCGTCTCCAGACAGAGACCCCCGCGGCGCGGGTAGACCTTGCCCTGCTTGCCAGGCAGCGATTCGGGCATGAGGTTGCCGCTGTAGAACTGCACCCCCGGTTGGGTGGTGTGGACTTCCAGGGTGCGCCCGCTGCTCGCCTCACGCACCGCCGCGGCCAGCCGCAGTTCGCCCGGCGTGCCGTTGATCACCCAGTTGTGGTCGTAGCCCTGGCCGTTGCGTAGCTGCTCGTCGTCTTGGCCGATGCGTGCGCCGATGCGCGTGAACTGGCGGAAATCCAGCGGCGTCCCCTCGACCGGGCGCAGTTCGCCCAGCGGGATGGCGGTGCTGTCCACCGGGGTAAAGCGGTCGGCGTTGAGCATCAGTTCATGGTCGAGGATCGTCCCCTCGCCCTTGAGGTTGAAATAGGTGTGGTTGGTCAGGTTGAGGATCGTCGGCTGGTCGGTGGTGGCTGTGTAGTCAATCCGCAGGGCATTGTCGTTGGTCAGGGTGTACGTCACGGTGACGGACAGGTTGCCGGGGTACCCTTCTTCGCCGTCGGGGCTGAGATAGCTCAAGACAACGCCCACGCTGTCGGGATGGCTGAAGGGTTCTGCCGACCAGACGACTTTGTCAAAGCCGACCAGGCCGCCATGCAGATGGTGCTGCCCGTTGTTTTGGGCCAACTGGTATTCCTTGCCCTGAAGTTGGAATTTCCCCCCGGCGATGCGGTTGGCAAAGCGGCCCGTAATACAGCCAAAGTAGGGGCTGCGTGTCAGGTAGTCGTCCAGGTTGTCAAAACCGAGGACGATATCGCCTGACTCGCCGTTGCGGTCGGGGGCGTGCAGGCTGACGAGGATGCCGCCATAGTTGGTGATGGCCGCAGTGACGCCGTGGTCATTGCTCAGGGTATAGAGATCGACTAAGGTGCCTGGCTTTGTGCTGCCGAAGGGCTGTTGGGTAATCTTCATGGTGCATTCCTATGGTCATGCAAGGGATGGATGGCTGTCTGCCGAGCGCGAGCATGGACTCGTCGGAAACGCACCGGGGCTACACTGGCGCAGGTCCGGCCTCCATGCCGGCTGTACTTGCATGATAGCACAGATCAGTGGCGGCTGGAACCGCCATACAATATCGAAATCAGCCCGTTACGCGGTGGCGCGCCTGCGAAAGATACAGTTTTCGCTGCCTGCGGGTTGCGGTATCATAGGGGAACTTCTTCCACTGTCTATCCCTCACATACCCAGGGAGGATTGTTCTATGCGTATAGAATCGGGCAATATCACCAAATTGCACGTCGTCCATCTCAACCCCGGTGACGATGTTCTGCTGGGGCTGCGCGAGGCAGTGGCAGCCAAGGGCATTCGCCACGCGGCCATTGTCGGCGCAATTGGATCGGTGACCAGCTATCATTTTCATGTCGTTGCCAGCCCCGACCTGCCGCCCGCCGAGCTATACCCCAAGGCCGAAGGCGCGTATGACATCGCCACCATGACCGGCTTTGTCTTCGACGGGCGCATCCACTGCCATATC
>CAZYQJ010000319.1:0-6366 GCA_964649925.1 uncultured Litorilinea sp. | reverse complement strand
GCCTCGCCTGCCCAGACATGCATCCAGCGTTCCCCGCAGTACAGCCCGTGTAGTTCGGGCAGTTGGTGAAGCCGCATCCAGGTCTGCACCAGGCGGACAAAGTTGGCCTCCACCGTCGTGACGACGGCAGGGCCAGTCACCCACTGACCGATCAGCCCGAACCCATCCAGTTTGCGACAAAGCCGCCAATAATGGTCGTCCAAGACGCGTGTCACCGGGTCTGGCTGGGCGTACAGCGGCGCAGCCAGCACATTGGGCGCAAGCGTGACGGCAAGATCGCCGACCGCGGCCAGGGTCTGTGCAACGCGCTCGGCGGCAAACTGGTTGCCTGCAAAGATCGTCGCCGGTCTACTGCGGCGCGGCAGTTGTCCAAGCGCATTAGCCGCCACGTTTGCCAAAATCTGCACAGGTTGGACGGCATCCGGCAGGTCATAGCCGCCCACCATGAGCAGCACATCGGGGCGATAATCGGTCAGGGCTTCGGCCAGCATGGCAGCGTTCCCTGTCGCGCCCAGGACGGTGACGCCATCGAGTTGTGCGGCGCTTCCCCGCACGGCCAGCCGCGCCGCTTCCAGGCTGTTGCCGTGGGTCAACCCTAGCGCCCACACGCGCAGATGGGGCCGCGGGCTGAGCGCGATCACCAACTGCTCAATCGGCGGGTGGCGCGTGGGGTCATCGCTGTGCAGCAGCGGTGCGTGCGCTTCATCGTCCCACAGCCGCCGCCCCAGACGGTTCCCCATCTGACGGCACAACCCTGCAACCTGGTCGGACAGGTGACGCTCGCCCAGACGGGGGATGGTCAGCCAGGCGGCCAGCCGGTAGACGCCTGCAATGTTTTCCAACAAACAGCCGCGCACGCGGTGCAACTCAATGCTGATCGCCAGCAGCGTGCCGTCGCTGGTCGGGTAGGCGCGCGGTTCAGATAGCTCTGCGGGGCGTGACGCCATGACCGTCATCTAAAATCGTCCTTGCCGCTCACTGCCAGCGTGTGCCGTCCGAGAAGAACAGCAGCAGATATTCGATGCGACCGATCAGCAGGCTGAGCCGGGAGGCTATCAGCCGCGCAAAGATCATGCCCGCGGCCAGCCAGACGGCATAGCGCCCGATGTCGATCCACCCCTGCATCAAGCGGCGGATCGGGGCGGGCTGTTCGGCCAGATAGCGCGCCGGGTCCACATAGAAGTAGAGCAGGGTGGCCGTGGTGATCAGCAGCGTGAGCGCGCCGATCAAAAAGAGCAGGCCGGGCTGTGCCGGGTCAAAGGCGATGCGCGCTGCACGCCAAAACTGCGGGAGAAAGGTCCCTTGCAGCGCGCCGAACACCCCCGCGGCCAGCCCCACGCCGATCAGAAACGCAACCGGCAGCCGCCCCAGGCCGTGCAGACCGCGCCGCCAGAGCGGGACATCGGTCGAGCGCAGCGGACGCCAGGTGCGGTCCAGGCCAGCGATGACCAGGATCAGCCCCAGAACGAGAAGCGCCCAACGATCCACGGCAGCATCCGGGTGGTTCAGCAGCGGCGTCAAAAGCCAGGGGCGCAGCACATGCTGCACGACCAGCACCGCGGCATAGCCCAACGCTGCGCCCACCAATACATGCTGGCCCAACCGTGCCAGGGCATTATCGCCCAAGGCCGCGCTCAGGATCAACAGGGTGACGATCAGCCCGATCCAAAAGCCAAGGGTATCCAGCCAGAGCGGGGAAATCTCCATGATCACTCGCCTTCCCCGCGGCCTAACAGCGCGGCCAGGTTGCCCAGGATGATGACCAGGATCAGCGCCATGTGTCCCCAGTTTTGCAGGATCACTTGCGCGGTCAGCCAGGGTGGGCTGGTATGTGCGGTAAAGGGTTCGAGCCGGTGTTGGTAGCTGTAACCGCCATCAAACCCGCTTACCAGCCCGCGCAGTTGCCCGCTGTCAAGATAGGGGCGCAGCACCGGGTCAGCCCCAGCGCCGGTGACGGCAACCACGGGGGTGCGTTCCAGCGGCTGCACCTGTTCCAGCCATTCCTGGGCATCTTCAGCCTGGGCCGCGGCGACCACCACCAGGCTGGGTGCGCGCGCCAGCGCGTTGCGTGTGGCCTCAGTCGCGACGGCTGGATCATCCAGCAGTGCGGTCACCGGGTCACGTGCGAGCAGCGGCAGCACAGCAGCCCCGCCCGGCAGATAGGCATAGGTAGCAGGCCAGTTTGTCTCCGCGGCCACGTCGAGCGAACTGGGACGCTCTACGCCGGTGCGCGCTTGGGTCACCAGGCGGCGCGCGGTGGCAGGCCCGCCCGGCAGCGTGCTGACCACGGCCAGCCGTGCGCGGCGCTCCACCAGGTGATGCATCACTGGCCGCATCGCCAGGTTGACTTCATCCGCTGTAGCCGGGTCATACCCCCAATAGACCACAACCAACGAATCGGGAGGCAGTGTCTCAATCGCGGTGAAGGCTTCCTCCACGCCAGGCCAGGCCATCGGCTCGCCCTGCGGCCCGCCCAACGTCAGCAGCGCAGGTAGGCCAATCGCCAGCGCCAACAGCAAAAAGGCCCAGCCCACGCGCAGCCGTGGCGGCGGCGATGGGCGACCAGGGTCAGGCGCGGGCGCGAGTTCCTCGGCCATCAACGTGCGGATCAGCCGGACCTGCTCGGCGGTCAGGTCGGTGGTAGGGGGCAGAGGGGCCGCCGCGGGTGGAACAGGGTCGTCATCGCCGATGTTGGTGGCGATGCGGATCGGCGCAAGCAGCCCTTGAATGCCGCTGATCAGGCGCGGCTCGTCCGCTTCACCCGACGGTTCCGCCTCGCCGGACGCAATGTCCTCTATGTCATCGGTGGCGTCACCGGCGCTGAACTCCAGCCGCAGCCAGGGCTGTTCGGGTAGGGACGGTGCGGCGGGCGGCGGTTCGGATGGCGGTTCTGCAGGCCGCGCAGGTCGCGCACGCCGCCGCGTACGGGGTGGTTTCTCCGGCTGTTCCTGGGTAGGTTGGTCATCGCGGGGTTCGGGCGCAGCCGGGGGAGTCTCCGGCGGCGCGATGGGTGGCTCAGGCCGCGCATCAGGATTACGCAGGTCTGTGCCACAACCGTTACAGAAATTCGAACCTGCGCGGTTAGCGGTTCCACAATGAGGACAGCGGGTAATGGACATGCTACCGTGCCGTCAATAGAAAGCGAAAGACGACGACCAGGAGGGCAAAACTGCTGCCCAACAGCACGCCGCGCAGCGCGGCCATTGCAGGGACGTCGACGATCCAGCCGGTCAACGCGGCCAGGTTTTCGGGCAGGATCGCCTGGGCGGCGGGCATCTGCACCATCATGACCAACGCCACGCCTGCCAGAATCCAGCCCGCACCGGGCCTGCCGATACGTAGATAGCGGTAGGCCGCGCCCGCCATAAACAGGGCCAGCAGTGCAAAGAGCGCAGCCTGTCCGGGCGCGATCACGCTGTCGAAGAGCCATTCGACCACGGGGCTGCGAACTCCCGTTGGGCTGACCATCCCTGCCACGAAGATCACCAGCAGCGCGGCCAGCAGCGCCAGGCTGTGCTGCCAACCCACATGACCGGCCATCACCCGGCACAGATGAACCCAACTCACGTTGACTACGCCCAACAGCAGCGCAAAGCCGCTCAACACCACAGCCCAACGGTAAAGCTGAGTGGCCAGTATACGCAGCCCCGGCATTCCCATCCGATCCAGGCCGAGGATCAAGAGGGTGATGACCAGGGTGATCAAGAAAAGATAATTGGGCCGGTCTGGGCGCTCATTGGGCATCATGCAAATCGTCGTCAGATCAGAAGCGCGGAAAGTACCAGACAAAGGGCCAGCAACATCGTACCCCAGGCAATCCAGTCGTCGGCAGGGTCCGTGTCGAGCGTGGATGGAGCCAGTGCAGGCTGCGGCCCTTCGCCCACCTCGACAAAGGGCAGTGTCTCCCAGGCAGCAGGGACTGCGGGCGTAACGCGCGGCGCATAGAATGGGGCCAAGGCCGCGGGTGCGCCGCTGTGAGCCAGCGCAGGTGGGGCCAAACGGCCTGTGCTCAACGTCTGGACATTCGCCAGGTAGGTCGCCGGGTCGGGGCCGCCATAGACGACCGCAGGCAGCGGTGTGGATCGGCGTTCGTTGGGGGCCAGGATCAGCCCCAACCAGAGCGCGCTGCTGCCGCCAGCGACCAGCAGCGGCGTGGTAATGTCGGTGCGCTGCGCCATCAGTTGTTGATAGGCGGGCAGGGCGATGATGCCGGTCAACGCCAGCGACGGCGTCCCCGTGAGCAGCAAGGGCGTGGCCCCGGCCTCTAACTTGGTTTCAATTTCGGTCTGCCAGGCCGCCGCGATCTGCGATGCGCTTCGATTCCAATACATGCAGCTTCACCTCTGAGCCGGGCGGGCGCGGGCGGACAACTCCGCTTCGACGACCTGTACGGCGTTGGGTGCGCTCAACCACTCGGCCCATGCGCCGGTCTGCGGTAGGCCCAGCAGCGCCGCCAGCGGTGCGACCGCATAGAGCATCTGGCCCGCAAAAAAAGCCAGAGGGCGATGCCCAATCAGAAAGAGCAGCAGCGGGGTCGTCAACTCTCGTTCTGCGGCAACAGCAAGTAAGGTATCCAGATTGAGTGCGCGTTTATCCATGCAGGCTCACAGCACAGGGGTGTTCGGGCAGCGAATGGATGTTGGCCGGTTGGTACTTGACTTCCAAAGTTGCCGTCATTGTACCATAGCCGCGCAGAATTGCCGGAGCCATCTTGGAACTATGCGGGGCTGGCGGTCGTCTGCTACGCCAGAAGTGTAGGCCCAGACATGCTGGAACGCGGGTGGAATCGGGTCTCCGACGTGTGGGAGTTGATTCGGCGTTGTGGTATACTACCGGCTGTTCGCTGCAATGGACGAACAACGGCGTCGAACCCACCATCCTGATGGACAAGGCCGGTATGATCGGCTTTACACTCAACCGTATCCAATCCCGATCCGCCTGGATCGCTACCCACCAAGGTCGTCTCACGTCATGCGTCGAACCCCGTTGCTTTGTGTTGTCTTATGCTTGATGGTCGCCCTGGGGCTGGCTGGCTGTGGCCAGGTTGGGCCTGAACCGACGGCGACCCCGACCAAAACACCGGTGGCTGTGGCGGCTGCGCCCACCGACACGCCGATCCCGCCCACGCCAACCCCTATGCCCGAAGTGTCGCAACCGACGGCGACACCCGTGCCGCAACCCGGCAATATTGCGCCCTACACCGGGCTGCCCGCTGAAGACCCCGAAGCCTTGAAGCGCCGCCCGATCTTTGTCTGCATCAACAATGACGCTGTGGGGCGCAGCGCACACTACGGGCTGGGCCTGGCTGACCTAGTCTATGAGTACA
This sequence comes from uncultured Litorilinea sp., assembly GCA_964649925.1. Taxonomy (GTDB): domain Bacteria; phylum Chloroflexota; class Anaerolineae; order Caldilineales; family Caldilineaceae; genus QEUY01. Next base: position 1,040 of record CAZYQJ010000319.1, on the reverse strand, counting down.
TCGTCGATGGCTTTAGCATGACTCGCATCACCGCCATGTACCAGGGAAACGCCGCGGCTCGCATTGGCCCCGTGCGTTCGGCGCGCCTGCCCAATGTCTGGATGACCTACATGTATGATGGCGCGCTGGCCTGTTCGGGTGGGTCGGACGAAGTGCGCTATCTGCTCAAGAACGAGGTCGGGTTCCCTTACCTGGATGCCGACATCGACGATCCATCGCAGACGCGCTATTTCCAAAGCCTGGGGACCGACTACCGCACGCGCGTGCAGACCAGCACCGACGGCGTGCGCCGCTGGCTAGAGGATCGAGGGCTGACGAAGGAGTGGAGCCGTCCCGGCTTCCAGTTTAGCGAAACGCCTCCCCCCAACGCGGCAGGGGCCGCCAGCGCCATTCAAATTGCCTACCCTGGCGGTAACCAGGTCGAATGGCGTTATGACGCGTCCCAGGGCGGCTATATCCGTTTCCAGGGCGGGCAGCAACAGATGGACCCGGCGATTGGCGGGCCGATTGTCGCCTCGAACGTGATCGTCATGGTGGCGGAGCACACCCTCACCGATATCGTCGAGGACAGCCTGGGCACGAAGGGGGTGGATATCGCCCTCTATGGCTTTGGCGATTTTCGCATCTTCCGCGATGGCGAAGTCTATGAGGGGACCTGGCGCGCCGACCCGGAGAACCCGCCGCGCTGGCTGGGGCCGGGTGAAGTGATCGTGCAGTTGAAGCCGGGTCAAAGCTGGGTTCAGGTTGTGCGTGACCTCAGCGAAGTCACCTATCAATAGAACGTATCAATCGGCAGCCGTCAGCGGTCTTAACTGGTAAGGATCAACAGGTAAGCAGTAGACAGGCCGGGCATCCCGTCCCACGCGTGCGGGGATGTTGTGGAATCATCGTTTGGGCATTCGTTACCCACAGAGTCGAGGGAGTCGAAGATGAACCAAAGGTCCAGTCAATTGGCCCTGCCACGGGCAAGGTTCTGGCAGGTGAGTCTCCTGGTGGCGCTGGTGTTGACCACCGGGTTGTGGCTCATGGTCACGACCGCC
>CAZYQJ010000318.1:0-6369 GCA_964649925.1 uncultured Litorilinea sp. | reverse complement strand
AACCCACTCCTCTGAACAAGCATTTTTAGTCTCTTACGGTTTATCTTTGCGCGTCATTGCAGTGGACCAACGCCGCAGCCCAAACAAGGCCACGCCCAGCCCGACGCCTGCAGCGAGCGCCGTCCACAGCGTGAAGACACTGCGGACATTGCCTTGCACCTGACCAGCCAGCACAAAAACGCTCTGTAAATTCTCCGCGTGTACGCGGCCTGCCGCCACAAAGGGCGATCCTGAATTGTGTAGCGTCACTTCGCGCGCGACGACCGCGCCGATCCCGGTCTGCTGGGCTTCCAGCGCGCCGGTCCGTACAAAGGCCGCCGCCGAGTTCTCCATATGCAGCGCATGGGCACGGACACGCGCCGCCGACGACGCCGACATATGCACCTGGCCGCCCGCCACCTGAGAGGCGGCGCTGCCGGTCATATCCACAGACTGGCCTTTCAGCTTGCCGCTGACCTCCGCCGCCAACTCGTCCAGCGGATTTTCATCCTGCTCGCGAGGGTTGTTCGCCATGTCTACCTCCCGGCCCGGTGTTGCCACGATGCACCCGAAAAAAGCGCAACGAGTAGTATAGCGGTTCCTACCGGCTTGGTCAATTTTCCTGCCCGCCTGCCGAAACAACTCCGGCCAAATTGCCCCAGATCAGGGCAGATGATACCATGGGCCTATGCCACCCGCTGCTTCATCTCCTGCCAACATCGTCCAGGCTCATATACCCGCCCGCCAGCGTGGGGTATGGGCGATCCTGGCGCTGATCTGTGCATTGGCCGCACTGGCCTGGATGCTCGTTCCCGCCTCCCGCACGGCTGCGCCCGCGCCCGTCCCAGTGACCGAACTGACGCCCGGCGTAGTCGCCGCCATGGACAGCCCCGTCTTTGACTACAGCCCCGGCTGGCAGGTAACCATTGATGGGGCCGACCCGCCAGAGCCTGCCGACCCCTGGCAGACGCCTTCGGGCAGCCTGCACTTTGACTATACAGGCAGCGACCTTGCGCTCCAGCTTGCCGTGGGGGATTACTGGGGCTATCTCTATGTGACGGTGGACGGCCAGCCTGCAAACCGCCTGGCTGTGATCCGCGGCAACCACAACAGCCAGGGGCAGCGCGCCGGATATCGTACCTTCTACGCGCCGGAAGCGCAGACCGCGCAGGGGCCTGCGCCCCAGTGGGTCACCGTTCACCGCGCGGCCACGCCAGGCCCGCATAGCGTATCCGTCGAGGTTTGGCGCAGTTGGGGGCAGCGACCGCTGCGCGGCGTGGCCGTCGATGCGTTGTCGCCGCCGCGCCCGCGCTGGCCTGGGGTGGCCCTGCTGGTGCTGGGCGGCTGGCTGGCGCTGGCGGCTGTGTGGGGGCTGCGTCTGCCCTGGCTGTCCACCCCCACGCCGCTGCGCGCCGCCCTGGACTGGTTGATCGCGCCGCTGGCGCGCCCGCGCCTGCGCTGGACGCTGGCCGCGCTGGCCTATCTATTGCTGGCTGGCGCGGTGGGGGTAGGCGTGTGGTGGCTGTCGCTGTTGGGGCTGGCGCTGCTGGCCTATGTCTCGCTGGCGCAGCCGAGCCTGTGGGTGGCTGCGCTGCTGGCGGCGCTGCCTTTCTATTTCAGCCAGACGCTTCCAGTCCTGCCAGGCCGCGCCACCAATCTGATCGAGGCAGGGTTGCTGGGCGGGCTGGCCGTCGCAGGGCTGCACCGCACCTGGAAAGTGCTGCCAGGCCCATCGGATCGCCACCCCGCGGTGCGACGCCGGGCGCGGCGCTTGGCGTGGGTCTTGGCTGCGCTGATCTCCTGGGCGTTGGTGGCGACCGTCGCCGCCGACCACCTGTCGCCCGCGCTGCGTGAATGGCGCACCGTCTTTGTCGCGGCTGGGCTGTTTGCCTTGCTGCTGACTTGGGTGTTGGAAATGGGCGATGCGCGCGACGTGTGGCTGCTGGTTGCGGCATGGCTGGCAGGCGCGACCGTGGTGGCCGCGGTGGGGTTGGGCCAATTTCTCCTGGGCGTGCGGCTGATCGAGGCCGAAGGGGTGCAGCGTATCCGCGCCTTTTACGGATCGCCGAACAACCTCGCCCTCTATCTGGAACGCACGCTGATGGTCACCCTGGCGCTAGCCCTGCTGATGAAGGGCCGGTGGCGTTGGGCCGCCGCGGGCGCCGCTGCGATCCAGGGGGCTGCGCTCCTGCTCACCTTTAGCAAGGGCAGCCTGTTTTTGGGGATACCTGCTGGGCTGCTGGCGATCTGGCTGGGGGGATGGTGGCTGCTGGGCGCACGCGGTGCATCGCGACGCCCGCTCTGGTGGATTGCGGCGGCAGCGGCCGCGGGCGGGCTGATCCTGCTGCCCTTCCTGGGAACCGAACGTTTCCGCGGCATCTTCGACCTCAGCCAGGGGACAGGGCATCTGCGCCTGCTGCTCTGGCGCAGCGCCTGGCAGATGGCACTGGATCACGCCTGGCTGGGCGTTGGCCCGGACAACTTCCTCTACACCTTTCGCAGCGGCTACCTGCTGCCGGGCGGGTGGCAGGAACCCAATCTCAACCACCCTCACAACTGGCTGCTGGACTGGTGGACGCGGCTGGGTGCGCCAGGGCTGGTGTTGGGCACAGCCTTTTTTGCAGGCGGCTGTACCCTGCTGTGGATGCGCCTGGCCGCGGCGGTGCAGGATAGGGCGGCCGATACCGCGCTCTGGCTGGGGCTGTTGGCAGCTGCGACGGCGGCCCTCGCCCACGGGCTGATCGACCTGAGCTATGCCACGCCCGATCTGATGCTGGTCTGGGTGCTGATCTTCTGGCTGGCGGCTACGGCCAGATCTTGGCGATCCCTTCCGCCAGGGTGATGCTATTCATTTCGCCCATCCAGATATGGCGGATGATGCCGTCGGCATCCACAAAATAGGTGGTGGGCATCCCCGACACATGGTAACGCTTCCCCACTTCCGAGGAGACATCCATCGGGATCGGGAAGGTTACCTCCATCTCGTCGACAAACCGCTGCACCACCGCGGCCTCTTCCGCCTGGTCAATGCCTGCAATCACCACCGCGCCGCCATAGCGTTCGGACGCGGTTTGCAGGGCGGGCATTTCGCGCTGGCACGGCCCGCACCAGGTCGCCCAGAAATTGAGCACCACCGGCGTACCGCGCAGTTCAGACAGGGAAAAGCTGCGCCCGTCCAGCGTCTGCAGCGTGAAATCCGGGGCAGGCCGTCCGATGGCAGGCTCCGGGGCCAGGTTCACCGGCTGGGCATCGAGCGGGACACGGCTCATCCATAACCAGACCGGCCCCGCAATCAACAGCGTCACAACCACCCATATCCAACGATTCATAGCAACGTCTCATCAGTCAGGCTTGCAGCCCAACCATATCTGCTCCCACGCGCCCGCAAGCGACCGCCACCGTCCCTCACGAACTCAGGCAGGCTCCCAGTCGCTGTGGAATATCCCTTCCTTGTCCGTTCGCTCATAGGTGTGCGCGCCGAAAAAGTCACGCTGCGCCTGGATCAAGTTGGCAGGCAGCCGTTCGCTACGATAGCTGTCGTAATAGGCAAGGCTGGCAGCAAAAGCGGGCGCAGGGATGCCCTGCCCTATCGCCATCTGCACCACGCGCCGCCAGGCAGGCAGCCGTTCGGCCACAGCCTGACCCAGTTGGTCGTCGAGCAGCAGATTGGGCAGCGACGGGTTGCGCACAAAGGCATCGGTGATCCGGTTGAGGAAACGGGCGCGGATGATGCACCCGGCGCGCCAGATCGCCGCCACATCGCCCAGGTTAAGGTCATAGCCATACTCATCGCTCGCCATCCGCAGCATGGCCATGCCCTGGGCATACGCGCTGATCTTGCTGGCATACAAAGCCTGGCGCACTGCGTCGATCACCTCGCGACGGTCGCCGCCATCGTGCGTCTGAGTATGGGCAGGCAGCACCTTGGACGCGGCCACCCGCTCATGCTTCATGCTGGAGATGATGTGCCCCACCACCGCGCTGTTGATTGTGGGGATTGGCGCACCCAGGTCAAGCGCGTCCTGGCTTGTCCATTTGCCTGTCCCCTTTTGCGCGGCCTTGTCCAACACCTTATCCACCAGCGGTTCGCCAGTCTCCTCGTCGATGCGCTGGAAGATCTTCGCCGTGATCTCGATCAAGAAACTGTCGAGTTCGCCTTCATTCCACTCGGCAAAGATCTCAGCCAGTTCAGCCGCGCCCAGCCCAAGCGTACGCTGCAGGATGTCATACGCTTCGGCGATGAGTTGCATATCCCCGTACTCAATGCCGTTATGCACCATCTTGACGTAGTGGCCCGCGCCGCGCGGCCCCAGATAGACCACACAGGGCTTGCCGTCCTCCGGCGCTTTGGCACTGATATCTTCCAACATCTTCTGCACCGTGGCCCACGTCTCGCGCGACCCGCCAGGCATGATGCTCGGCCCCCACAGCGCGCCTTCCTCGCCGCCGCTGACGCCCACGCCCATGAAGTGAAACCCCTGTGCGGTCAGTTCTTCGCTGCGCCGTTCGGTATCGCGGTAGTAGCTGTTGCCGCCATCCATGATCAGGTCGCCCGGTTCCAACAGCGGGGTCAACCCGGCGATCACCGCATCCACGGCCTTGCCCGCCTGTACCATGATCAACACCCGCCGCGGGCGTTCCAGGCTGGCCACCAGTTCTTCCAGCGTAGTGCATGGGATCAGCTTTTTGCCGGGGTGTTCGGCCACAAACCGCTGCATGGTCGACGTGGTGCGGTTAAAGACGGCCACCGTATAGCCATTGCGCTCCAGGTTGAGCACCAAGTTTTGGCCCATGACGGCCAGGCCGATCAGACCGATGTTGGCTTGGGTCATAACGCGCTCCTCTTGCACGTTGTCTCAGAGGCGCAGCGCCGGTGACGTACGCCGGTCGGCGGTTTCCCGCGCTATCGCCTCGAGAAAGCGGTTAGCTTCGTTTGGTTCTCGGCGGTTGTGTGAAGTCGTCCCCCCAATGTGACATCGCCTCTTGGGTGGCCGAACGGATGCGCAGGCTGTTGAGGCGATAGGCCAGCGTCTCTTTCACTTCAGGGGGCAGTTCAGGCCGGTCTACGCTGCCATCGTTGAAGAGACAGCCGTCGGCGCAGCGCGTGTACAGCACAGGCGCGCCCCAATACGGCCCGCCCTCCTTCTGTCCCATGTGCAGCCGCGCCTGCACCATCGCCCGGTCAATCGGCTCCAGGTGTGCGATGCGCGTGTACAACTCGCGCACATACGTAAGCCAGGCCGCGTGGGGAATGGCAAACTGGGGCGCGATGACTGCGGCCATGCCACGCTGCACCAGACTGCGCGCCACACTCATAAACGCGTGATACTCGGTATCCACCTGGGTGCGGGTTGGGCCGGAGAGGATCACCAGCCGCAGCCCGTAGTGATCGCGTAGCAGCGAGCCCAAATGCTGGCCATCCACCAGACGGCTGCGCCCCATTTCGTCCTCAAAGACCAGTTGTCCTGCGCCGGTGATCTTGTCAAACTGGGCGTGACCGACGTAGTGCAGCACATGGAATTCTGTCTGGCGCAGCCTGCGCTGCAAGTCGAGCAGGGTCGGCTTTTGCAGCCGCTCAAAGACCATCTGGCCTGTCACCCCCAGAAAATCCACCGTATCCAGCAGGCTGAGCCACTCCTGATCGACGTTGACGCGTGGATAGCTGCTGGGGCCGGAGGTCATCACCAGGGTACGCAGCGGTGTAGGGGCTTTCAACGGCAGGATGCGGTGCTGGAAAGGGGTATAACGCGCCGGGGGTGCGCTGCGTGCCAACGCCATATACTCCCCGCGTTCGGGGTTATAGAGATAGACCCAGGGCAGCGACTCAAACTCCGGGGCCGTGCTGAGGTCCAGATGAATCCGCAGCGGAAGGCGGTCAACTTGGGCCAGGTCAAAGCTGGCGCGCAGGCAGCCTAAGACCTCGCCGCGAAAGACCGCTTCAAACAGTCTCTGCCCCGTTGCGCGGACATGCGCCGCCAGGTCAGGGCTGGGCCTGCCCCCGCGCGACAACTCTTCCAGCGTGGTCCAAAACAGCGTAAGCTCGCGCGCCGAGAATGGGTTGACAAACGGGGTTTCACCTTGACCGGCGGGCGACTGGCGCACCTGGGCGCAATAGCCGTCGTCGGTCTTTTCCAAAGCCAAAACGAGTTCCAAGGATTGGGTAGACGTCATGCGGTTCATTGTACCCGCCGCCAGAGTGCCCGTCAAAACGCCAGGCTGCATGCCGGAATCCGCCGCGCGGGGACGCGCAGCGTCTTGGCCTTGCCTGCGCAGCCTGGCTATAATCGTGATATGATGTGCCCTGGGCATCCTCTTTTTGATGTGAACACTGGCCCATTGCGAGCATGCCATCAACTGTGATGAGGCGACTATGCATGTATTGATCACGGG
>CAZYQJ010000317.1:0-6374 GCA_964649925.1 uncultured Litorilinea sp. | reverse complement strand
CGCAGGCCAGAATCAGGGCAATCGCCGCCCAGTTCCAGGCGGCCAGGTCAGGAAGGGTCAGAAATGCGTCTACCTGGGCGTGGGCCAGCCCTGCGGCCAGCCCCGCGACCAGCCCAATCTGCGGCCAGGTGAGGCGGGCGCGCTGCACCCACAGCCAATGCACGCTGGCTGCCAACGCCCACAGCAGCCAGGCCAGCCCTGCCAGCCCGCCTTGCGCCGCCATCTCCAACCAGATCATGTGCGGGTGGCGCAGGTTGGGTTCTTATGAACTGTCAACCGGCAGATAGGCGGGAAAGCGCCAGTAGAAACCGCCAGGGCCGGTCCCTGTCCACCAGTGGTCGCGCCAGATCGCCAGGGTCAGCGTCCATACTGCCAGGCGTTCATCGACGCTGGCACGGTTCGACAGGCGCGGGGCGAGCACCCATGCCAGCGCAGCCGCGGCCAGCAGCCCGCCGATCCATGCCATTCTCGGCAGGCGGCGCACGCGGCGCAGGACAGCAGGCAGGATCGTAGGGCGCAGGGCGATCAGGGTGGCGATGCCCGCGGGGACGCCCAGCAGCAGCGCACCGCGGCTGCCGGTCAACAGCAGGGCAAGCGCCATGATCCCCGTTGCCGCTAGTAGCACTACTCGCCTGCTGCCCCACGCGGCCAGCCCCAACCCGACCCCTAGAAACAGAGTGCGCTCCAGGTAGAGCGCGGTATGGTTGGGCGAGAAGGTGGGGCCGACCAGCCGCAGCAGGCCATCCGCTGTCGTGCCGCCGCCGCGCAGCCACTCCCCCAGTCCCATCAGCGCCGCGGCCATGCCGCCGATCCACAGCGCCGCCGCGAGCGCAAGCCAATGGGTGCGGCACATGGGCCAGGTGCGCAGCAGCGCAAAGATCGCCAGTGGGATCAAGACCAACTCGACAAGACCCTCTGCATAGCCAGGCCAGTGCCATACATCCCACGCGCCCAACAGCGCCACCCCTGCCCAACCTGCCGCCAATCCCCACCAGCGGTCTAGGGTGCGGATGGTTGTCCAACCGCGGCGGAGAGTTTGGTGGTTGATCCAGAGGCCGGGCAGGCTGCACGCCAGCGCCGCATACGCCGGGGGAATGGCCCAGATGGTATCTACCAGGGACAGTTCCTTGTGCTGCGCGTGGAAGGGCAGCAGCGCCAGCGTCCACCCCGGACCCCATATGGGCTGGGCAGCGATCAACAGCGCCGCCACTACCCAGCAAACTGCGATTAGCGGCGGCCAGGCGGCCAGCCAGTAGACCATGCCCAGCGCAGCCCACAGCGCCCACTGGACCGGCAGGGGCAGGGTCAGATAGCGGTCGCGCAGGGCTTGCCACGGGACCTGGCGCGCCGCGGCATACACCCGCCAGGCCCAGATCGCGGTGACTGCGGCGAGGATGCCCCACTGACCCGCTAGCGGCCAGCGGGGTGCAGGCTGGGGGACAGGCCGATAGGGCTGCTGCGCCGCGCTGCGTGACCAGGCTTGGAACGTTGATGCCAGGTCGGGGGTCAGCGAGAAACCACTCAGGGGCGTGTCAGCGGCCAGCGCAGGGGCATGGGCGGCCCAGCCTTGGGCGGCGACCCAGGGCCATTCCTGATAGGCCCAGGCCAGCGCGGCCTCGGCGAAAGCAGCCTGGTGCTGGGGCGTGACCGTTCCCCAAGGCGAGTTGTGCGCCCGGTTCCAGCCATAGCGCACCAGCCAGATTGGGGTGTTGCCGTCGCCTGCTGCGACCATGGCGCGGCGCACCAACACCGCACGGCGCAGGTTCAGCACTGTGCGGTGCTGGCGTGTATCCTGAGGGTGTGTGCCAAAGCCAAAGGGCTGGATGGCGACGGCATCAAAATAAGGGGCCGCGCCTGCGGCATAAAGCCGCTGCAAGAAGTAGACCTCATCTTGGGCTGTGTGGCCGCGGTCGGCGGTTGGCGCGAGGGCGGCCAGCAGGATATAGGCGTCAGGGTCAGCGGCGCGCAGGGCATTGGCTGCGGCCTTGAGCAGCCGCGCATAGGCGACCGGCTCCACATGGCGCGTTCCCCAGTGAGGGCTGATGTTGGGTTCATCCCAGACCTGGTAGACGCGCATCTGCGGGGCATAGCGCGTGGCAACCGCGGCGGCAAAGCGGGCAAAGTCGTCAAAATCGGCAGGCGGCGCAAGGGCCGCATCCGCACCGGTTTGGTCATAGGCGGCACGCGCCCAGGCCGGGCTACCATCCAGCACCAGCACCGGCTCCAGCCCCGCGCGCGTGCTGGCCCCCACCAGCGTATCCGCTGTGTCCCACTGCCATTGGCCGGGCTGCGGTTCGATTTCCTCCCAGGCCAGGCGCACGCGCACCCAGCCAAAGCCCAGATCGGCCAGCCGCGCCAGTTCTTGATCCAGTGCATCGGGCGCGAGACCAGTGGGCACAAAGGTGATGCCGAGATAGGGGAATGCGGGGAGGACGGGCTGGGGACCAAACCGGCCCTGGTCGTGTTCACGCGTGGCACGCATCAACAGCCCTGTCTGGAGAGCCAGGAAGCAGCCGAGGACAAAGAGCAGGGCGAGGCGCAGCCAGGCCAGGTGAAGACGGTGCGATGAGGGCATGGGCTGGGGTGGGCGGCGCTATGACTTGCCGGTCGCTTCGTTCAGCAGACGTTGCAGGCGTAGCAGCGCAGCCTTGTAACGCTTATATTCAGCCAACTTGGCGGCATAACCATCACTGGCGGCTTGGTCGCTCAGGGCATGCATTTGGTGCAGCAGGTGGCGCAATTCGTCGAGCAGATTCTGCCACTTGCTGCGGACAAAGCTGTATTCGGCGGGCAGGTCGCCCAGGTCGGTGGCCACCATTTCATCCAGCCAGCGGCTTTCGGCGGCCAGATCTAGTTGGGGGATGCTGTCCGGTTCGGTTCCAGGGAAACAGGGCTCGTAGCCGCCATTGGGGATAAAGACGCGGCCATCCCCGTCGTTGAGCCAGAGCAGCGGCGTGCCATAGCTAAAGTCGCCCGGGTTGAGGGCATAGAGGTTGCCGCGCGCCGCGTCTACGGCCAGATCAATCGATCCTGGGCAGGGGCCGCAGAGCAACTCCTCATAGAAAAAATGGGCAAAGTCGATGGCGGCATCGTCGCGGATGGGGTACTGCATGGCGATCACCGCGGGCAGCCCGGCCTGAAGCAACTGTGCGCCCACGCTGCTGAACGGGGCGAGTCCTACGCTGCGCCCGGCAAGACAGGCGTTGAGAAAGGCGAATTTGACGGTGCGGGCGCGTGTCACCGCGGCGCGCAGCGAGGCCGCCGAGGCAGGGGTCGGGCGGTCGTGCTGCCAGAAAAGCAGCCCTTCGCTTGTGCCGTGTCCGACAAAGTGCAGCACGTCGGCCTGCAACTTGTGCAGTTCCCGGCGCATCTGCACGACGCTAAAGCGGCCACGCAGTTCGTGCATGGTGATAAAATTGCCGCCGATCTCGTCCAACGCCTGGCGGATACCGGCGATCTCGCGGTCGGGGTCAAGCAGGTCGTCGGGGTCATCTGGGACGGCAACCAGCACTTTTACCGGCAGCGAGACACGCAGCCGCCGCGCCGGGCCGACATGGGCATAGAGCGGCTCGACGCGCACCAGCGGCGTGCCGCTGCCCGCGGCAAAGGGCATGTTGCGGTCGGGGTCATAGAGGCTTTCCCAGGGCAGGCTTGCCACCGCCGGGGGATACAGCGCCAGCCGCAGCCGCAGCCCGCCGACACGTTCATGTTCCAGGTCGGCGCGGGCCATGATCCAGAGGTCGCGCACCGCACCGTGCATCAACGCATGGTAGAGACGGCTGCCCGCCGCGATGATCCCGGCGGCATCGGGCCGGTAGGCCGACCGCTCCAATGCGCGCTGCGCAAGCTGCCAGCGCTCCTGGGTATTCTCTTGGTCAAAAATGCCCGTTGCCGTGTGTCCTTGATAGACGGCATGGACATAATAGGGTGGCTGTTCGCCCTGGATGGTCACGTCGAAGTTGACCAGGTTACACTCAGTCATACGCCCCCGGCATAATTGACACCGGCTTTGCCTGCACCGTAGAATAGAACCCTGATATATCTAGTTTGACGTTGGTCTTCGCCATTCGTTATGGCGAAAGTGTACCCCTTTTCCGTGGATTTTGCGAATCGCACTGCGGAAAAGGCGGGTCTGTCAGGAGTATTATGCAGCCAGAGCCGCGCGATCCCTATGCTTTTGACCCCGACCAGCCGGATGAGGAATCGGGCGAACCCTTTGACGACGAACTGCCCTTTGACGATGAATTGGAAGACGTAAGCGGCCCATTCTCGCCGGAACATGCCACGACGACCACCGTTCCCGCTGTCCCGCAGCCGGTGTTGATGTCCGCTGCGGCGGAGGCGCAGACTGTACTGCCGCTCGCCGAATGGTGGGAGGTGCTGCGCCGCTACTGGCAGGGGCTTGAACTGCGCCGCCCTGACTGGCGTTGGCCGCGCCGCCGCGCCCATTACACCCCGCGCCCGGTGGAGGTGGACTACCGCGACCGCATCAGCGTAGCAACCTGGACGGTTGTCCTGGGGTTGGGCATGAGCGTGCTGCTCAACCTGCCAGGGATCGAGTTGAGCTTCTGGGCGTTGGGATCGCCGATCAGTCTCCCCTTTACCGGAACAGTCCTTTCAGCGATCTTTTTGGCGGTGATGGCAGCGGCGGGCGCTGAAAGCGTGGTGACGGTGCACCCGTGGTTTGCTGTGCGGTCGCGGGCGCGCATCCGCACCTGGTCTTTTTGGACGCTGCCCATGGCGCTGACGATCATCTCGGCGCTGCTGCTGCCGCTGGCCCCTTCGCCGGTGATCCAGGTGTTGGCGTTGGTGGTGAGCGCTTTGCTGCTGGCCCTGGCCTACGTTGGGCTGTTTGCTACGGTGGAACCGGGGCGGCCCGGTTTTCGCCGCGCACGGCTCTTGCTGGACGCGTTGGCCTATGGCAGCGCGCTGCTGCTCTTCCTGTTTGTCTACCAGACGCGCACGCGCAGCCTGCTGTCGGGCACGCTGGTGGCGGTGACCGCGGTGCTGCTCGCCGCGGAAATCCTGCGATCCGCGACTGACCATTCGAGTACGGCGTTGACCTATGGCGGCATTATCGGGCTGATCTTGGGGCAGGTGACGTGGGCGCTCAACTACTGGGTGCTGCCAGGGCTGACCGGCGGGTTGCTGCTGCTGCTGATCTTTTATTTGCTGGTGGGCATCGCACAGCAAGGGCTGCAAGACCGGCTGACGGCACGCGTGTTGTTGGAGTTCGGCGTCTTTGGCGTGGTGGCGTTGATCTTGATCGCGCTGGTGGGGCCGGGATTCGTATTTGCCCCCTAGCCTTTGGCCTCACGCCGGGCGCGTTGGGCGGCAGCCACCAGCAGCCACGGGTTGCGCCGCCATTGTTCCTGCTCGCGCTGCCTGTTGGTCAACGCCAGCAGGGTATCGGTCAACACCCGGTTGACCGGCGTAGCTACGCCCACTTGCGCCCCTTTGCGCACCACGGCCCCATTGAGCCAGCGCACCTCGCTGCGCCGTTTGCCCCGATGCAGGTCAATATGCAGGCTGGGCAATTTGCCCCCGCGCGCCCCCCCAATCAGGCGGCGAAACAGCGGGCGCAGCACAGAGAACGGCAGGATGCGGATCAACGGCCCTAAGATGCGAAACGGATAAGCGCCCAGGTTGACGGGCGGAATTTTGGCCGCGGCCATCACTGCCAATGCCTCGCGCAGCGCCGCGATCTCCAGGTCTACCAGGTCGCTGCGTGCAAAGATTTGCTCCGGCGGCATGTCTAAAATGGCACTGGTGGCGTTGCCCGTCATGTTCATCAGCAGTTTTGTCCACTTCATCCCCTGGGCAGTGGGGTAACGCACCACGGCAAAACCGGCCTGGTGCAGCGCGGCCTGCACCGCGTTGACCTGATCCGCAGGCAGGCCGCGCTGCCACGCGCTCAGACCCAGGTCATACTTGGCCCGGTCGGCGCGGATGTCCCCCGGCCCCTGCACGCTGACCGGGGTGGTGATCGTCCCGGCGAGGACGGCTTCCGGGCCAAAGCAGTCGGCGATGGCCTCCTCGTTACCCACGCCATTTTGCAGGCTCATCAGCAGGGGGACGGGGTGCGCGCCGATGGCGACCTTCAACTCTTCCAGGGCCGCCGCCGTGTCATAGCTTTTGACCGTGAGGATCGCCAGGTCGTATGCTGCACCGGGCCGAGCGTAGGCATCCGCCATGCTGCCCACGGCGGAAACGGTACGAATCTGGTGCGTGCCGCGCTCGTCGGTCAGGTAGATGCCCTGCCGGTTGACCGTCTCGGCAAGGTGCGGCCTGCCGACCAGCGTGACCGTTTGACCGGCCTGGGCCAGTTTGCCGCCCACCAGACAGTCGATCGCCCCTGCGCCGATGATGAGCAC
>CAZYQJ010000316.1:0-6382 GCA_964649925.1 uncultured Litorilinea sp. | reverse complement strand
GCAGCGTCACCGCCTCCACCGGCTCATCGGGCATGGCGTAGCCGTAGCGTTGGGCATGGGCCTGGTGAAAGCCATCCACGGCATCGCCCACCGCGCCCGGCGTGATGGGCAACGCCAGGGGCAGGGTCAACTCGTAGCTCTGCCCCTGGTAGCGCAGGTCGAGCGCAGCTGCAGTCTGGGGAGCGGCGACACCCTCCTGGGCCAGCACATCCGCCACGCGATCCGCCAGCGATGTGTAGATCTCCACCAGCGGCGCGGGGTCGGCCAGGTACGCGGCGGCAGGGGCCAGCACCGTCTGCGACAGGTCATAGGCCACATCCGCCACCAACATGCCATAGGCGCTCAATACACCGGGGATGGGCGGGATCAGGATGCGGCGGATGCCCAAGGCCGCGGCCAGGTCACAGCCATGCAGCGGGCCTGCGCCGCCAAAGGGCAGCAGGATAAAGCCGCGCGGGTCGTGGCCGCGCTCCACCGAGACACGGCGCAAAGCGCGTTCCATGGTCGCGTTGGCGATGCGCACCACGCCCAGCGCGGCAGCGTGAGGGGAGAGTCCCAGCCGGTCGCCCAGCCGCGCCATGACCGCGTGCGCCGCGTCCGGGTCCAGACGCACCTCCCCCTGCCCGCCCAAAAAGCCCTGCGGGTGGAGCCTGCCCAACACCAAGTTCGCATCGGTGACGGTCGGTTCTGTGCCGCCGCGGCCATAGCAGACCGGGCCGGGGACCGCGCCTGCGCTGCGCGGGCCGACGCGCAGACCGCCGCCCGCGTCCACCTCGGCGATGCTGCCGCCCCCCGCGCCTACGGTGTGGATATCGATCACCGGCAGGCGCAAGGGCAGGTCGGTGATGGTGCTTTCGGGCGTGGTGGGGATGACGCCCGGACAAAGCGCCACATCAGTGCTCGTCCCGCCCATGTCCAGGGTGATGAGCTGCGGCGCGGTCCCGCGCAATGCCTGGCGCGCCACGGCAAATGCGCCCACCACGCCGCCCGCTGGCCCGCTGAGGAGCAGCCGCACCGGCTGTTCGGCGGCCTGATCCAGCCCGATCGCGCCGCCGTTCGATTGCAGGATGCGTACCTGGCTCCTGCGCAGGGCGTGGGCGAGCCGCGCCAGATAGCGCCCTACCAGCGGCTGCACGTAGGCGTTGATCACCGTGGCCGCGGTGCGTTCATATTCGCGATATTCGGGCAGGATGGCGCTAGAGAGCGATATGGGCAGATCGGGACAGTGCGCCTGGAGGATGGCGGCGGCGCGCTGCTCATGGATGGGGTTGCGAAAGGCAAACAACAGCGACAACGCCAGGCTTTCGATGTCGCTCGCCGCCAGTCTCTCCCCCAGGGCCGCGACCGCGGCTTCGTCCAGCGGTTCCAGCACGCTGCCATCGGCATCTAGCCGTTCGGGCGCTTCCAGCCGCCAGTCATCCGCCACCAGTGGCGCGGGCCGCGTCTGGCTGAGGCGGTAGAGATGGGGCCGGTTCTGGCGACCGATCACCAGCACATCGGCAAAGCCCGCGGTGGTGATCAGCGCGGTGGCCGCGCCGCGGCGTTCGAGCAGGGCGTTGGTCGCCACCGTCATGCCGTGGACGATCTCGGCCTGGGTGACGCCCAGGGCGGCCAGCCCATCCACGATGGCGCGGCTCTGGTCGTCGGGTGTGGTGGGGGTCTTGTGGACGGCCAGCCCGTCGCCGTCCAGCAGCACAAAATCGGTGAACGTGCCGCCCACGTCAATGCCCACCAGCGGGCGCAAATCAGCATCTGTCATGGATCGCGTTGTTGATCTATGGGAGGTGGAGTATCATCAAGGCATCGCTACAAAGTTGTATCACGCCAATCACTCCGCACAGTGTAGCGTAACCTACTGCCTTCTAAAAACATTGGCGCACACCCCCGGAAATGAAGCCCCTATGAAGCGCATAACAAATGCCTGGCTCACGTCATGGAACTACCAGGTATGTTTCGCTTGTTTGCGCCTGCATCCACCAAGTGACTTAGGGGATCGCACAAACGCTTTGCCGCGGCGCGGGGAGATACGCTATAATCATAGGTGAAAGATTCTGCGACTCTGCATAGCCCAGCGCAGCCATGTCCGATCCCTGGTTAGGCAGACGAAGCGGCGCTTGGCGATACGGTACACCATTCTACACCTGAACTCAGGAGGATATAACTCAAGATGCGTAGCTTAAAGAGGGGATGGGCGCTGATCGCCGTCCTGCTGATCCTCAGCCTGGTAGCTGCCTGTACCGCGCCCGCCGCTGCGCCCGCAGCCGAAGGCGACCAGGCTGCAGCCCCCGCGCAAGCCACCGAAGAGGAACCTGCCGAAGAGGAAGCCGCCGAAGGCGAAGAGGCCGCCCCGGCGCAAGCCGTGGACATCAAGATCGGGCTGGTGACCGACGTGGGCCGCGTCAACGACCGCAGTTTTAACCAGTCTGCCTGGGAGGGCGTGCGGAATGCAGCGATGGCCTTAGGGCTGTCTGAAGATGATTACCGGTACATCGAGACCCAGTCGGCCACCGACTACGCCGACAACATCGGCCAGTTCATCGACGCCGGGTTCAACGTGATCGTCACTGTCGGCTTTGCGCTCGGCGAAGCGACGATCACCGCCGCACAGGAAAACCCCGACATCTATTTCATCGGCGTGGACCAGTTCCAGGAAGCCGAAATCCCCAACGTGGTGGGCCTGGTCTTCCATGAGGACCATGCCGGGTTCCTGGCTGGCGCGTTGGCCGCACATCTGACCGAGAGCGGCACGATCGCCGCGGTCTTGGGCACGGACCTGGTGCCGCCAGTGGTGGCGTTTAAGGAAGGGTACGAAGCCGGGGCGCGCCACATCAACCCCGACATCAACATCATCTCCACCTATCACCCCGGCGAGTTGTCCCAGGCGTTCACCGACCCCGAATGGGGTGCGGCCACAGCCCGGCAGGCGATTGACCAGGGCGCAGACGTGATCTTCGGCGCGGGTGGGCAAACCGGCAACGGCGCGCTGCAAGAAACGGCGACCCATGAGGGCCTCTACTGCATCGGCGTGGACACCGACCAGTGGGAGACCGTCCCCGCGGCGCATCCCTGCCTCGTCTCCAGCGCGACCAAGGAGATCACGCCCTCGGTCGAAGAGTTAATCGCCAACGCCGCGCAGGGTCAGTATGAGAGCGGCAACTATTTCGGCGGCGCGGGGCTGGCCCCGTTCCACGACTTTGAAGACCAGATCCCGCAGGAAATCAAAGACGAGTTGGCTGAAATTCAGGCTGGGTTGTTGGACGGATCGATCAGCACCGGCTACGGGCAGTAATGCAACCGCCGGTGATAGGTAGCGGTTCCGTGAGGATAACCTGACAGTCTCTACAGCGGGAGGGTTTGACAACCCTCCCGTTTTGTCACTCGGCACGCTACTGCTGTCATTGGATTGTGTATGACGGGAGATCCTCTATGGTCGCTCTTTCTCCGAGGCGAATTGGCCGGGCGCTGTTGATCCCAGTGCTTGCTGTTGTTACTGCGCTGCTGATCGGCGCGGTGTTGATGCTGATCTTTGGCGATGACCCTGTGGCCGCCTATGAAGGGTTAGTTGCCGGGGCCTTTGGCGGCGGACGCGCTTGGGCCACCACGATTCGTAAGATGACGCCGCTGATCCTCACCGGGCTATCGGTGGCGGTCGCCTTTAAGGCGGGCCTCTTCAATATCGGCGCGTCGGGCCAATTCTTGATGGGCACGGTGGCTTCGGTGGCCGTAGGGGTTCACTTCGAAGGGCTGCCCATCTTTATCCACCTGCCGCTGGCGCTGCTGGCGGGCATTGCAGGCGGCATGATCTGGGGCGCGATCCCCGGCCTGCTCAAAGTCTACACCGGCGCCCATGAGGTGATCGTCACGATCATGCTCAACTATGTGGCGGCCAACTTCGCCGGGTGGACGGTCTATGCCGGTGGCTCCCAGGGCCAGCAGCCAGGGCCGCTCTGGGATCGCACCGCGGGGGCGGTCTCCGAGACCCCGGATGTGCTGGCCTCCGCCCAGATCCCCTGGATCTTTGGGCCGCCCTACCGGGTGCATTGGGGCGTGGTCTTGGCGCTGCTCGTCGCCATCGTGATCTGGTGGCTGGTCTTTCGCACGGTGATCGGCTTTGAGATCCGCACGGTAGGGTTGAACATGCGTGCCGCCAAATATGCCGGGATGCATGTGCCGCGCACGATCGTGCTGGCGATGGTGCTGGCCGGGGGGTTGGCCGGGCTGGCAGGGGCGATTGAGACACTGGGACTCAACCACAAGTTTGCGCCGGAATTCAGCGGTGCGGTCGGTTTCGACGGCATCACCGTGGCGCTTTTGGGGCAGACCCACCCCTTGGGGGTGGTCTTTGCGGCGTTTATGTTGGGCGCGCTCGACGCGGGCGCGGCGCGTATGCAGTTTGAATCAGGCGTGGCCGCGGATATCATCCAGATCATCCAGGCATTGGTGCTGGCCTTTGTCGCTGCGCCAGAGATCATCCGCGTCCTCTTCCGGATGCGCGCGCCGCAGACCGAGGTCGAGGCCGCGCCGCTCAGCACAAGTTGGAGCACCTAGCCGATCTCACCGGCACGCGTGTCAGGCTTGCAGCCTGACCCATGAAGTCGCTAGAAATCGTAGGTCGGGCATGTCGCTCGACGATGCTGCACCAGTTGAGCTAGAGAGCGACGCACAGGACAATGACGATGACAAGAAATGGAATCTGGCAACGCACAGCCCTGATCAGCGGCGGTTTGGCGGTTTTGCTGGTTGTGATGGTGTTGTTGGTCAACCTCACCGACCTCTATAGCGTGGTGTGGCTGCGCGTGTTATTTGGCGTCAGCGCGCTCAATTTCACGCTGCGCGCCGCCGTGCCCTTAGTGCTGGGCGCGCTCAGCGGCATCCTGTGCGAACGCACGGGCATCATCAACATCGGCATCGAGGGCATGATGCTGGCCGGAGCCTTTGCCGGGTTTGTGGCCAAGGTGGCGACCAACCATTGGCCGCTGCTGCCCAGCCTGCTTTTTGGCGTGGTCGTGGCGTTGGCCGTGGGCGCGCTGATGGGGCTGTTACATGCGGTCATGTCGATCCGCTTTCGCGTCAACCAGATCATCTCCGGCACGGTCATCATCATCCTGGCGACCGGCTTTACCTCCTATCTCTTTGACCGCGACGCGGTAGCCCAGGGCAAGTTTGGGGCGCTGCGGATTCCAGTCCTGGCCGATATTCCGGTGGTCGGGGATATCTTGTTCAGAAATCCACCGATCACCTATGTGACGCTGCTGCTGGTGGTGCTGATCCACATTGGGCTGTTTTACACGCGCTGGGGGCTGCGTTCGCGCGCCTGCGGCGAACACCCGCGCGCAGCGGACACGGTGGGCATCCGCGTCAATTTCTACCGCTATCTCAACACCACCATCGGCGGCGCGCTGGCCGGGCTGGGCGGCGGCTTTCTGGTCTTGGAGGCAGTCGGCCAGTTTCAGGAGGGCATGACCGCGGGGCGTGGGTTCATTTCACTGGCCGCCATGATCTTTGGCAACTGGAACCCATTTGGTGCGCTGGCCGCGGCCACACTCTTTGGCTATACACAGGCGTTGCAGAACGAACTGCTGCTGGCCGGGGTGGTAGATCTCCCGCGCCAGTTTATCAGCATGCTGCCCTACGTCGTGACCATTGTGGCTGTGTCAGGCTTTGTGGGGCGTGTACGCCCGCCCGCGGCGGAAGGCACGGTCTATGAGACGGAAGGGACGTTGCAGTAGTCAGTCGTTGGCGCAGAAGTAGAACTGACTACCGACTACCCCTCTAGGGAATTCACCTATGACGACATCTCTTGCATCTAGCCCTACATCAAACGGCGCAACGCCTGTGTTGGAGGCGCGGGGGATCACCAAGCGCTTTCCCGGCGTGATTGCCAATGAGAACATCAACCTGCGTCTCTATCCGGGTGAAATCCTGGCGTTGCTGGGTGAAAACGGCGCGGGCAAGTCCACGTTGATGAACATTATCTATGGCCTCTATCAGCCCACCGAAGGCGAAATTCTGGTCAAGGGTAAAGCGGTCAAGATGGACAACCCCAACCATGCCATCCGTCTAGGCATCGGCATGGTGCATCAGCATTTCCAGCTTGTGCCGGTGATGACCGTGACCGAGAACGTGATGCTGGGCAGCGAGAGTGTGCGCAACGGGCTGCTCGATATGCGCAGCGTGTCCGCACGCATCCGCGAGCTTTCCGACCGTTATGGGCTGTCAGTAAACCCTGATGCCCTGGTCGAAGACCTGCCCGTGGGCGCGCGCCAGCGCGTCGAGATCATCAAGACGCTCTATCGCAATGCGGACATCCTGATCCTGGACGAACCCACCGCGGTGCTGACGCCGCAGGAGATCGAAGGGTTGTTCGAGGTGATGGAATTGT
>CAZYQJ010000315.1:0-6383 GCA_964649925.1 uncultured Litorilinea sp. | reverse complement strand
TGTTAGACCGGGAAAAAGTAATTGTCGCTTTAGAGCGCAAGCGCAGCCAGTTCGAGCAGTATTCGAGCGACCTGCGCCAGCAACAACAGACGGTGCAGACACGGCTGGCGGCCTTTCTGGACAAGAACGCTCAGGAGATTGAAGAGAAGCTGCAAGCCCTGGGCGACCTGTGGCCGGGCGCGCGGCCAACGTCAGAACTGGATCAGGCGGACCGGCTCTGTCTGCCCTTTGGCCGCACCTGGCAAAATCACCAGGAGGCGCGCCAATGGGCCTTTGATGTGCTGCACAACCGGCCCGTGATCGCGGTAGACGGCAGCCAGATCACCCCGACCAAAGACCTCAACATCCCGGTCGGCGCAGTCCAGGTCGGCTGGTACATCAACTACCACAGCATGGCCGTACGTTATGTCAAAGACGTCGAGTTCGAGGTGTTGGGGCCGCAAGAATTGGTAGAGACTGAAGAAGCGGGCGACACCGGCGACCGCGCGCAGCCCAACTGGAAGGTCAACCAGGTGCGCTTTGTGCGCGAGTGCGAGCGGCTGTGTGCGCTCATGGCTGACTTTGCCGCCCGGCCAGGGGCCGAACCCCCGCTCTGCTTTTTCGACGGATCTTTTATCATCAGCTTTGCCGGGCAGATGCGGCCAGAGCGAGCGCAACCCTATATTCAGGCCGTCCGTCACTTGCTCGCCTGTTCGGAGAAGTACCGCATCCCCCTCGTCGCCTTTGTCGACCGCTCTTACAGCCGCGATTTTGTCTCGCTGCTGGATACGATAGCACACGGCGTGCCGCCGCTGTCGCTCAGCGATGCGGCGTTGTTCGACAGCTTGCTGCCCAACTGGGGCGACCGCTGCCCGTTCTTTTACTGTGCGCGCAGCGATGCGCTGAGCCAGGATCAACGCGCCGACTTCTATCAAGATGTCGCCTTTACCTATGTACGCCTGACACAGAACCGCGCACCGGCGCGCATCGAAGTGCCGCGCTGGATGGTGGAAGATGGCTGCGCGGCGGCGCTAGACATCGTGCGCGCCGAATGTGTGGTCGGCACAGGCTATCCCTACGCCGTCGAAACTGCCGACGCGCTGGCCGTTATCAGCCAACCCGACCGTGAACGCTTTTACGGTTTGTTCGAACAGTTTGTTCAACACAGCGGACTGTACTTGGTGCAGGCGCGCAAAGCAACCAGCAAAGCCACCCGCCGTTGACGCGCTTGCTCCCCGAACTGAATTGAGCGCGACCCGGCCTCCGTGACGGTGTTCTAATAGGTGATGTCCTGGCCGCATGAGATGACCGCGGGAGTCTGACCGCTGGTTTTTGGTGATTCTTTTATCACGCATGACTCAATCTTCTGAACCAACCATTGCGCGCTCTGAGCAGATGACGGGCGCACGTTCCCCTGTTCGTGTGCAGCAGGACGCGCAACCTGTTTCCGCCCCGGCAGTGCCGACGAGCAGCGCAGCCTGGGATCAGGCGACGAAACGCACCGTGGTGGTGATCCTGCTGGTGGTGATGGCACTGGTCCTCTGGGTCAGCCGCCCGGTGATCCCGCTGCTGGTGATCGCCGGGGTATTGGCCTACTTCCTCAGCCCCATTGTCGACCTGGCCGAACGGATCCGCATTCCACGCACCATCAGCACAATCGTTCTCTACCTTGTCTTGCTGGTGGCGTTGATCCTGACGCCGATCCTGCTGATTCCCGTCTTGGGGGCGCAGTTGGCTTCGCTGAACTTCGACGTGCCCAGCACTGCATTCCGCTTCTTTGCCTGGGTGGGCGATACAGTCAACAACCTGCCGGATACCGTCGAGTTCCTAGGGTTTGAAGTCCAGATCTCTGGGTTGATCGACCAGATCGAAGAGGGCTATCAGGAATTTACCTTTATCCCCACGCTGGCGGAAATCCTGAACTATTTCCAGCAGTTGATCAGCACGGCCACCAACCTGGTCAGCAGCACGGCGGCGATTGGCGTCAGCCTGGTGGGGAGCATCGTCCAGGTGTTTGTGACCACGGTGGTCATCTTTTTCCTCAGCCTCTATCTGACCAAGGACGCGCCGAAGATCCGCGCCTATGTCGAGGGGTTGGTGCCGCAGTCCTACCAATCCGAATGGATCGACCTGCTGCGGCGCATGGGCTATATCTGGCAGGCGTTTTTCCGCGGCCAACTGCTGCTGGGGTTGGTCGTCGGCACGATCACCTGGCTGGCCTTGGAATTAGCCGGGATGCCGGGCGCGCTGATCCTGGGGATTCTGGCCGGGGTGCTGGAGATTATCCCCACGCTCGGCCCCATCCTGGCGATGATCCCGGCGGTGATCATCGCGCTGATTCAGGGCAGCACGGTGCTGGCGGAATACGGGGTCAACAACTTTGGCTTTGCGCTGATTACCGTCGCCATCTACTTTATCATCCAGCAGCTTGAAAACAACTTGCTGGTACCGCGCATCATCGGCGGCGGGGTCAACCTGCACCCAATCATCGTCGTCTGTGGGGTGGCCGTAGGGTACAACTTATTTGGCATCTTGGGCGCGCTCTTTGCTGCGCCGGTCATCGCCAGCCTGCGCGTGTTGGGCGGGTATATCCATGCCAAGTTGTTGGACTATCCACCGTTTGAGAACCAGCAACTTCCCCCCAGACGCCAGCGCGGCAGGGTTGTCTATCGGCGCACGGTGACGGGGGAAGAACTGGCTGTACAGGCGGCGGTGCGCGCCACGCCGCCCCCCGCAGAGGAAACACCCCAGGAAGCGCAGCCCATCGACACGCCTGCCGAACCTGCCCAAGAGAGCCGTTTTGCCACGGATGGCACAGGGGAAGCGGTCCAGACCACGCCGCGCAACGGGCTGAACGATGCACAGCACGACACTGCCAACACGCCCGCCCCCGAAACAGACCCCGTGCGATCTTCCCGCAGCGACCGCGTCGAATAAATGCCCCCAACATACGTCACCAACGCATCGTTCGCTTCTTGTTCCTCCTGATGGGGATGTTTGTAGAACTGCGCAAGCTAAGCGAGATTTTTGCTGCACCGCTCTAGATGAAACTGTCACCCGAGGGCAGCGCACGCGAGCCGGACCTGCTCTTTGCAGCGGAAGCACACCGAGCGCGCATCACCCCACGGCGCATCCAAGGGCCTGCTGACCTGGTGGTGGAGGTTATCTCGCCCGAGAGCGCGGCGCGCGACCGCAGCGAAAAGTTTGACGAATATCAGCAGGCCGGTGTACGCGAATAGTGGGTCATTGACCCGCGGCCAGGGCTGGAACACGCCGACTTTTGGACGCTAGACGACCAGGAGAAATACTGGCCGATCCTACCAGATCAGGGCATCTATCATTCAGTGGTGTTGCCCCATTTCTGGCTTGACACTGGCTGGCTGTGGGCGGAAGAACTGCCTAACCCACTCCATGCCCTCGCCCAGATCATGGGGCCGGATGCGCTGATCCAGGCAGTTGGGCAGTAGGCAGTGGGCAGATGGGGGCAGAATCAGCGCAGAATTGGCTGCGCTCTGCCTACTGCGTGAGCAACGGACGCACAGCGCCATCCCGATCTCCCTACTGCCTATCTTCCTATTCCCTACTCGGCAATAGCATTCTGCGCTGCGGCCTCTTTGTACCAGTGTGCGCTATCCTTGGGGATGCGCTGCTGCGTCTCATAGTCCACCCAGACCATGCCAAAGCGCTGGGTGTAGCCTTTAGCCCATTCAAAGTTGTCCATCAACGACCACTGGAAGTAGCCCGCCAGCGGCACACCGGCCTGGATGGCGCGGTGACAGGCGGCCAGGTGCGTCTGCAGGTAGCGGATGCGCCGCTCATCGCGGATGCGCCCGTCTGCGTCCGGCCCGTCGCTGTAGCTCGCCCCGTTCTCGGTCACATACAGTTTGGGGATGGCATAGTCAAAATAGAGCCGCGCCAGCAGTTTGTACAGCCCCTCCGGGTACAACTCCCAGCCCATCTCGGTCGGGTCGGGCGCAGGGAAGACCGTCTGGGGCAGGTTATCCTCTGCTGCTTGGGCGCGTGCGATGGTGCGTGTGTAGTAGTTGACGCCCAGAAAGTCGGTCTGCACGGCGATGGTCTGCATGTCGCCCGGCTGCACAAACTCCAGCCCGCGCGGCAAAAAGTGCGCCGCTTCAAAGTCGGCGACCATGTCCGCCGGATAGCCGCGACCGTAGACCGCATCGACAAACCAGCGGTTGTTGTAACCGTCGGCCCAGCGCGCCGCATCATAATCGGCTGCGCTCCCTGAAGCGGCATCCACCCAGGTGAAGTTGAGCACGATGCCCACCTCTGCGCCGGGGCTGTTCTGGCGCAAGATGGGCACGGCCAAGCCATGCGCCAGGAGCACATGATGCGAGGCAGCAATGGCGGCGGGCCAGTTGCGCCAGCCGGGGGCGTGCTCGCCGATCTGGTGACTGAGGAACGAGACACACCACGGCTCGTTGATCGTCATCCAGTGTTTGACGCGGTCGCCCAAGGCACGGCTGATGACATCGGCGTATTCGGCAAAGGCTTCCGCTGTGGCGCGGCTGGGCCAGCCGCCTGCGTCCTGCAAGGCTTGGGGCAGATCCCAGTGATAGAGCGTGGCGAAGGGGGTAATGCCCGCCGCCAGCAACTCGTCGACCAGGCGGCGGTAGAAGTCTAGTCCCTTCTGGTTGACCGCCCCTCGCCCCTGGGGCAAGATGCGCGGCCAGGCGATGGAAAAGCGGTAGGCGTCGAGGTTGAGGTCGCGCATCAATGCCACATCCTCGGCATAGCGGTGATAGTGGTCACAGGCGACATCGCCGGTGGATCCATCCTGAATCTTGCCGGGGGTGTGGGTAAAGCGGTCCCAGATCGATTCACCCTTGCCGTCTTCCTGCCACGCCCCCTCGATCTGGTACGACGCCGTGGCCGCACCCCACACAAAGCCCTCCGGGAAATGAAGTTGAGCCATAAATCTGGTCTCCTTGATGCATGCATCTGTTGATAAAGCAGCACCCTATACCACAGGGCCTATATCCAGTACCCTACAGCCTGATTTCTGTTATGTTCCGGCCAGGTTCATAGGGGCAGCCCCTTTGACACGCCTTAGCGCGAATCCTATAATGGGGCGCAGCCGATTGCAAGCGCCGTCTATGGCCTACATGAAGGACGTAAACACATGCCGCGCATGGTGCAGTGTGTTAAGTTGGGACGTGAACTGCCGGGGCTGGACGCGCCCCCCTATCCAGGGGAGTTGGGACAGCGCATCTATGAGCATGTCTCTGCCGAAGCCTGGCAGATGTGGCGTGACTATGCGATCATCGTCATCAACCACTATGGACTCAACCTGGCTGACCCCCGGGCGCGCGAGTTCTTGTCCCAGCAGATGGAGGAGTTCTTTTTCGGCGCGGATGCCCAGATGCCCGAAGGGTGGACGCCCGAGGGCGGCGACGACACGCCGAACCAATAACGACCATGCGCCAGGTCACCCTCCCCGGCAGCACGCTGCGCGTCTCCTCGCTCTGTCTGGGCACCGGCCAGTTTGGCAGCCGGATCGGCCAGGAGATGGGGTGGCGGCTGCTGGACGCGTTTGTCGAGGCAGGCGGCACGCTGATCGACACAGCCAATGTCTACGGCGACTGGGTGCCTGGCCTCAAAAGCCCCAGCGAAAAGATGATCGGCGCATGGCTGCACGCGCGCGGCTGGCGCGACCGCATCGTGCTGGCGACAAAGGGTGGACATCCCCGGCTCCAGACGATGGATGTCCCACGGCTCTCCCCGGCTGACTTGATCCATGATGTGGACGAAAGCCTGGCGCATCTGAAAACCGATGTGATCGACCTCTACTGGCTGCACCGCGATGACCCCACGCGGCCTGTAGGCGAGATCATGGAGACCTTGGCGGAGTTGATCGCGGCGGGCAAGATTCGCACCATTGGCTGTTCCAACTGGCGAGCGGATCGCATACGCGCCGCCCAAGAGTACGCCGCCGCGCACGGGCTTCCCGGCTTTGTGGCAGACCAGATGATGTGGAGCCTGGCCGTAATTGACCCTGATTCGCTGACCGACCCATCCATGGTCGCCATGACCCCAGCGTTGCACCGCTACCATCTGGAAAGCGGGCTGGCCGCCATACCCTATGCATCCCAGGCCAATGGCCTTTTTCAGAAACTGGCGCACTGGCGCACACGGCATACCCTCCCCCGCAGTTTGGCCGCGCGCTACCCCCTGGCCGAAAACCAGGCGCGGCTGGCACGAGCCCAATCGCTGGCACGGGATTTGGGCGTCTCGCTGACCAGCATTATCTTGGGGTATCTGCAATCGCACCCGTTTGTCACCGTGCCCATCATCGGGTGTCGCACGCTGGAACAACTGACCGACAGCCTGGCCGGTGACGGCGTGCGCCTGACGCCAGGACAACTTACATTCTTGGAAGTAGG
>CAZYQJ010000314.1:0-6386 GCA_964649925.1 uncultured Litorilinea sp. | reverse complement strand
TGGGCAGCGGTCAAGGGGGAGGCATGGCCTCCCAGGTCAACGCCCTGGTGAGCCAGCAGGCAGGCGATCCCTCCAACGAATCCTTGTTGCAGCGCGCGGCGGTCCCCTTTACCACAGCCCGCCGCCAGTCTGCCCCGGAAGAGGTCCAGGTCTACATTGTCCAGCCAGGCGATACCGTGCTGGGCATTGCCGAGAAATTTGGCCTCAAGCCTGAAACCATTCAGTGGTCGAACCCTGGCCTGGAACTGAATGCCGACCTTATCCGCCCTGGCGACCCGCTCAAGATCCCGCCGGTTAACGGCGTGCTGCATACCGTGACTTCAGGGGACACGCTCACTTCGCTGGCCGCAAAGTATAAGGTGACGGTGGAGGAGATCATCAACTACAAGGGCAACAGCCTGACCAGCGTCGACGCCCAACTGGCCGTAGGCCAACCGCTGGTCATTCCCAACGGCACCAAGCCCGCACCCGCACAGCCCGTCGTGGTCTATGAGAGCACCGCAGTGCCCACCACCGCCCAGATCGGCTCAGGCAATTTTGTCTGGCCCACCAGCGGGTCGATCAACCAGCGCTACTGGAGCGGTCATGCGGCCATCGACTTGGGCGGCTGGACTGGCTCACCGGTCAAAGCAGCGGACGGCGGCTATGTCGCCGTGGCGACTGGCGGATGGAACGGCGGCTACGGCAACCATGTCATCATCGACCACGGCAACGGCTTTGTCACGCTCTATGCCCATCTCAACAGTATCTATGTCAAGCCAGGTGAGAACGTCACCCGCGGGCAGCAGATTGGCAGCATAGGCAACAGTGGCAACAGCACCGGCCCCCACCTCCATTTTGAAATCCGTTATCAGGGCGCCCAGCGCAACCCGCTCAACTACCTGCCCTAGTTTTTACGAAACCAAAAGGCCCGATGTCATCGCGACACCGGGCCTTTTTATTAGGGAATAGGGGACAGCAGCAGAAACGCTGCTCCCTATTCCGACTCCCTATCTGCTCACTCAGCCAGGCCGCCTTCGGTCAGCAAGCGCGGGTCGAGCAGCCGGTCGAGTTCTTCAGCGGTCAGGTCGGTCGTCTCCAGCGCAACGTCCTTAAGCGAACGGCCTTCGGCGTAGGCTTGTTTTGCCAGTTTCGCGCCCTTCTCATAGCCGATGACCGGGTTCAACGCCGTCACCAGGATCGGGTTGCGCCCCACCAAGGCGGCAATATGCTCCTCATTGACCGTGAACCCAGCGACCGCCTTATCCGCCAGCACCCGGCTGGTCGATGCCAACAGCGAAATACTCTGGCTCAGGTTGTAGGCGATGACCGGCAGCATGACATTCAACTGGAAATTGCCGTGCTGGCCGCCAATATTGATCGTCACGTCGTTGCCCATCACCTGGGCGCAGACCATCATCACCGCTTCGCAGATCACCGGGTTGATCTTGCCCGGCATGATGCTGCTGCCCGGCTGCAGCGCAGGCAACACAATCTCCCCCAGACCGGCAATCGGCCCGCTGTTCATCCAGCGCAGGTCATTGGCGATCTTCATCAGGCTCACGGCCACCGTCTTGAGCTGCCCGCTCAGCTCTACCGCCGCATCCTGTGTACTCAACGACTCGAAATAGTTGGTGCTGGTGACAAAGGCGCAGCCGGTCATCTCAGCCAGCTTGGCCGCGATCCGCTTGCCAAATTCGGGGTGCGCGTTGATGCCCGTGCCAACCGCGGTCGCACCCTGCGCCAGTTCCCCCAGCCGGGGAAGCGTCGCCTCCAGCCGCTGAATGCCGTGGGCAACCTGGCTGGCCCAACCGCCCACCTCCTGCCCCAACCGCACCGGCATCGCGTCCATCAGATGGGTGCGCCCGGTGGTCACAACATGATCCACCTCATGCGCCTTCTTCTCCAGCACGCCATGCAGGTGCGTCAACGCCGGGATCAACTCCTGTGTCACCAGCACATACGCGCTGACGTGGATCGCCGTGGGGATCACGTCGTTGCTGCTCTGGCTCATGTTGACGTGGTCGTTGGGGTGGACAGTGGCCCCCAGCCGCTCGCTCGCCAAACGGGCGATGACCTCATTGGCGTTCATGTTGGTGCTGGTTCCCGACCCAGTCTGGTAGTTGTCCAGCGGGAAGTGGCGGTCATGCTGGCCCTCGGCCACCTCCTGCGCCGCGGCCAGGATGGCGTTGGCCATCGCCTGGTCCATCAATCCCAACTCGGCGTTGACCGCAGCCGCGGCCCCTTTGATCAGCCCTAAGGCGCGGATTAGCGGGCGCGGAAAGCGGAGGTCGCTGATCGGAAAGTTTTCCACCGCGCGCTGCGTCTGCGCGCCATAAAGCGCATCCGCCGGGACGTTGATCTCGCCGAGGCTATCTCGTTCCACACGATATTGCTGTTCTGACATGTTGAGACTCCTTTGTCCCCGTCCACGGAGTACCCCTGGGAGGTGGATCGGTGATGGTTAGCAGTGTGATGTACGCCATTGTAGCATCTTGGTTTTCCCCGGACAATTTGACAGCCCCTCTGGGCTTGCCTACAATCCTAGCACGAGAAAAGGAAGCGCAATGGCCGAAACCATTCTAGTTGTAGAGGATGATCGTCGTATCCGCGATCTGCTGCGTCGCGGGCTGATCTTCGAGGGCTATACCGTCGAGACCGCCGAAGACGGGGAGGCCGCGCTGCGCATCGCGCGCGACAAAGAACCGGATGCGGTCATCCTGGACCTGATGCTGCCCGGCATGGATGGCCTGGAGGTCTGCCGCAGGCTGCGCAATGCCTCCAACGTGCCGATCCTGATGCTCACCGCACGCGATACCGTACCCGACCGCGTGACCGGGCTGGACGCCGGGGCCGACGACTACATGGTCAAGCCGTTCGCCTTTGACGAACTGCTGGCACGTCTGCGCGCCATCTTTCGCCGTCACCGGCTTGAAAAGACATCCGACACCGTGCGCTTCGCCGATGTCACGCTCAACCCGCGTACGCGTCAGGTCTTTCGTGGCAAGGACGAAATCCAACTCACAGCCAAGGAGTTTGACCTGCTGGAGTTGTTTATGCGCCACCCGAATCAGGTGCTCACGCGCGAAGTCATCTATGAACACATCTGGAATTATGACTTTGGCGGGGAGAGCAACATCATCGAAGTCTATGTCCGCTATCTCCGCACCAAACTAGAAGCAGGAGGCAAACCGCGCTTGATCCAAACCGTGCGCGGCGTAGGCTATGCGCTGCGTGAAGCCTAGTGCGCCCATGATAACCTTAATGACTTCTCACCCCCCCTTCATGCCATTCTCAACTGCGTTGTCTACGCTGGCGATATGGGCTGGAGCGCAGACGTCTCGCGTGTCTTTACACGCGATCCCGCAACCCACAGCACAGCATACGTTGCCGACCGTGTTCGGGCGAGTCACGAGTTCCCTATGACTATCCGGCTGCGTCTGACGCTTTGGTATACCGCGCTGCTGGGCGTCACCCTGATCCTGTTCAGCTTTTTCTTCTATGCCATCCTGGCGATGAACCTGTGGGCACAGACGCAGCAGGAAGCGGCACGCCAAGCCAGCGAAGTCGCCAACGCCCTGACACAACAACTACAAGGCAACATCCTGATCATCCGCCAAAACCCCACCCGGATGCAGTTCCCTGATCTCGAGTTCTTTGCCAATTCGGTCGGGGTGCAGGTGATTGACCTCAACGGCATGATCCTCAAGCGGAGCGGGAATCTGGGGCCGATGTCGGTTCCCAATTACAGGCAGGCCCTACCCTACATCCGCGAGGGCAAGAACCACCGCTTCTATACTTCTGGCAATGACAATGTGCCGCTGCTGGTCCTGAGCGTGCCCATCATCGCCAACCGCACCATCGTGGGCGCAGTCCAGGTGATCAAACCGGTGGCCGGGGTGGAGAACACGCTGAATCAGGTCAGCCGCTATCTGATCCTGGGCACGGCGCTCAGCCTGGTGCTGGCCGCCATCGTGGGCGCATTCCTGGCGCGCCGTGCCCTTGCCCCCATCGACACCATTACCCAGACGGCCAGCGCCATCAGCCGCACCAAAGACCTCAGCCGCCGCCTCAAGCCGCCGCATGACGCCAGCGAAGTCGGCCAGCTTGCGCGCACCTTTAACGAAATGCTGGACCGCATCCAACAGTTGTTCCAGACTCAAGAGCGGCTTGTGGCCGATGTCAGCCATGAACTGCGCACACCGCTCACCACCGTACAGGGCAACATCGAACTGCTGCGCCGCATCAGCGCCAGCGGCGGGCGCAACGAGATGAGCGTCGAATTGATAGAGGAAACCCTGGACGAAGTGGAAAACGAAACGGCGCGCATGGGCAACATGATCAACGACCTGCTCCTGCTGGCCCAGGCCGACAGCGGCGCACTCCAGCTACAAATGGAACCGGTCGAGATGGATACCCTGCTGCTCGATGTCTACCGCCAGGCGCGGCGCATCGCCGACCGTCGTCACGGGGAACGCGCCCTGGAGATCCGGCTGGGCGCGGAAGATCAAGCCCTGGTCTATGGGGACCCAGGACGCCTGCGCCAACTGCTGCTCAACCTGACCGACAACGCCATCAAATATACCCCCGATGAGGGTGTCATCACGCTCAGCCTGGAGAAGCAAAACGGCTGGGTCAAGATCACCGTCAGCGATACCGGCATCGGCATCAGCCCCGAAGACCAGGCACACATCTTCGAACGCTTCTACCGGGCGGACAAAGCGCGCAGCCGTGAGCTAGGCGGCAGCGGCCTGGGGTTGAGCATCGTTCACTGGATCGCCAACGCCCATCACGGCTATATGGAAGTTCAGAGCAACCCAAACCAGGGGAGTACGTTCACCCTCTGGCTACCGGCGTTGCACACTGCTGACAATATCTCCGCACTGGCAGATACTGCCGAGGCCCCCGACGACGAACCGGAAGCCTGGGCAGCGTAGCCAGACGTAAAAGCCGCTATTCCAAAACCACCGTCGAGGCCATGATCGCCAACAGGTCCGGTTCCATCTCCAGTGCGGCCTCGATGTCCCCAATGACAAACTGCATCACCGAGCCGTCATTGCGCAGGTCGAAATAGACCACCACCGGCATCGCCAGCCCGTCACCGAGATCGCCCTCCCCTGCCATGCGGAACGTCAGCGCGCCCTCGCGTGGATAATAAGCATTCAGCGTCTCATCTACGACAAAGTCGCCCTCTCCGCTCATCACGGTGGTCAATTCGTCAAAGACCCAATCCAGCGTTTCCTGGGCCAATTCTGTGTCCAGATCGCCCAGCAGTTCATCGGCCAAAGACCCCAGTTCCGCCCCGTCCTCGGCGTCAACCCCCAGGACAACGCCAAAGGTATAGTCTGGATCGGCCACAAACAAGGAGAGTTCTTCATCATTGGTGCTGGTTACATGCCACCCTTCGGGGATCGTGGTCTCGATCAGCCCGCGGCTGTGCGTATAGGCCAGGTCGCCCCCTTCAGCGGTCACCAGCGTCAGCAGTTCTTCGTCAAAGACGATGCTCTCCGCTATCATCGCCACACCTGGAGCCAACGCTGCCCACTCATCCGACGGCGCAAACGCAGTGAGCAAATACACCGTTTCGCCCGGCGAGATGACATAGAGCGCGCCGCTGCCTTCGAGCCCCTCGATGGTGGTATCAAAATGGACGGCAGCCAAGGGGATCTGCTGCGCCGTCAGCCCCGTCTCCATACTAGTCAGCGCCCCATCTTCCAAAAACTCCGTCAGGAACAGTTCCGGCAGATTGGTAAGAAAGGTCACCAGGAACAGGCCGGGGAATTCGTCGTCAATCTCCTGAATCGCCGCATAGAACGCCATGCCCGGCATGGTGATTTCAAAGAGCGACCCAAAGCTGTCTTCCAGTACATCCCAATCGATTGGGGCGCGCAGCGTAATGCCCCCGTACGAATATTCTATCTGCGTAGACAGGTCAATTTCCGGCACGTCTGCCCGTGGTGCTGCCTCCTCCGCTTCTGGCGCGGGGATGGATTCCCCGTCGGGGACCGATGTCCCTTCCGGCCTGGGCACGGGGAACGGTCGGCGGCCAGCGATGATCGATCCGGGCCCCTCCGTCACCGGTGTGGACACAGCCGAAGCGGGTGCGCCTGCGGTGGCCGCCACCCCGCGCGCTACCACCGCGCGCAGCAGTGGATCAAACGCCTCTTCTTGCAGACCGGGACGCATCTTAGACGCGGCCAACACAGGGTGGACGGCCAACCCCAGGGCCAGTGCGCCCACCAACCATGCCCATACAACCTGGCGTATCCGTTTATCCATCCGTTCTATCCTCCTCTGCGTAATCCTCGATCTGTTGTGGATGACACCGGCTCGCCTGTTGCCCGATCCGGCTAACTGCTCGTTGTGGGTCTTTCCGTCGCAACCGGCAGCGACACAAAAAAGGTCGT
>CAZYQJ010000313.1:0-6447 GCA_964649925.1 uncultured Litorilinea sp. | reverse complement strand
AGCCCCTATCGAGCCTGGTTTGAACCGCAGGAAGCGCTGGCTGATGCGTTGGTGGCCTCGTCGCCCACGCGCCCGGTGGATGTGGCGGCGCAGGTCCATACGCTGTTGACCCGCCCGCGGCCCCCACTGCGTATGGTCGTCGGGCGGCGCGCCAACGCCGTCGTCCTGCTGCGCAAGCTGCTGCCCGGCGAGTTGTTTGAGCGTTTCTACTTTGGCGAGGCCATGAAACGCGTTACACAGAGTTCGGCAGAAGCGACTGCCCAACCCGAAGCCATCCATTGAACCACTACATTGAGCGGCCGCGACTGGTCGGCGCAAGGAAGACGGAATGAACATATTGCAGTCAAGACTGTACTGCATCCGTGTACTAGGCCTGGACGCTGTGCAGGATATGGGGCGTATCAGACGGCTGAACCAAAGTACCATCCGGGGCTATTACACCACACAAGTGATGATTGCGTTGATCGAGGTGGGGTTGATCAATGCCCTGGCGACGCAGCAACGGGTAGATCTGCGCGCCTTTGCCGAACAGCACAGCCTGGATCTACGCACGCTGCAAAGCCTGTGTGACTATCTCTACGCCCAGAAGATCCTCAACCGGCAGGAACAAGAACACTGGCTCGACGCCGACGGGGTGACGCTGGTGGAGAGCATGGCCGGGGCTTTTGACCTGGTGCATGCCTATCGCGATCTCTTTGACAACCTGGCGCCAATTGCACGCAGCGAAAAACGCTATGGGGTGGATATCCAGCGCGATGCGGCGTTGGTGGCGCGCGGCAGCGGCGGCGTAGGCAGGCGATTTGCCTTCCCGGTTATGGCGGCGGAGCTAGCCCGCCGCGGGCTGACCGAAGTGCTGGATTTGGGCTGCGGCGACGGCGGTTTTCTCATCTCGTTGTGCAGCAGCAGCCCGCAGATCTGCGCCCGCGGGATCGACATCGCGCCGGAGGCCATTGCCCAGGGCAAGCAGCGGGTGGCCGAGGCAGGCCTTGCGGATCGGGTGCAGCTTTTTGTCGGTGACATCTTTGATGCGCCCGTGCTTTCGCACCAGGCCGGTGAGGTGCAGGTGGCGACGTCGGTCTATGTGATGCACGAATTCCAGGATCAGATCGTGACGGTGTTACAGCGGCTGCGCGAGGCGCTGCCCGGGGTGGCGCTGCTCTTCTGCGAGGTGATCCGCCACACGCCAGAGCAACTGCGTGAGAAGCCGGGCGGCGTCCTGGAGATTCAATTGTTTCATGAGTTGTCGAACCAACGGCTGTTTACACGCGAAGAATGGCACGCCATGTTTGCCGCCGGGGGGTATCACCAGGTGGAAGAAACCTATCTGGACTTTGCCCGCACCGCAATCTTCTTTGCGAGATAGGCGTACACACTGGAAACACACAACAGGATCTACAAAGAGACGGAGCAATGGGCCATGAATCAGTCGAGTAAGAGCGTGCTGGTGACCGGGTGTTCCGTCGGGTTTGGCAAGGAGATCGCTCTCTATCTGGCCGAAAAAGGCTATCAGGTCTACGCCACCATGCGTAACCTGGACAAAAGCGGCGAGTTGGCGGAGGAGGCCGCTCAGCGCGGGGTCAAACTGCGCGTGCTGCGGCTGGACGTGACCGATGCCCCCAGCATTGCCGACACCGTCGCCACGATGGTGGCCGAGACGGGCGGCATCTACGGGGTCGTCAACAATGCAGGTTCGATTGTGCGCGGCTTTTTTGAAGACCTGAGCGAAGCGGAGATCCGCGGCGTATTCGAGGCTAACTTCTTTGGCACGCTGGCCGTGACGCGGGCTGTGCTGCCTTATCTGCGCCAGGCGCGCGCCGGGCGCGTGGTCGTTATCTCGTCGATAGCGGGCCGCATCGGGTCGCCGACTGGGAGCGTGTACAGCGCCAGCCGCCACGCCCAAGAAGGCTTTGCCGAATCGCTGCGCCAGGAGTTGGAACCGTTGGGGGTCTATGTCAGCCTGGTCGAGCCGGGGATCACCAAGACCGAAAGCTGGACGGTGGACAAAGGGTCGGCGGCCAAAGCGCGTGACCCCAACAGCCCGTACTATGACTGGTTCTTACGGGCCGAATCGCTCTTTGGCAAGGCCATGGACTCGTCGCCCATCACCACGCGCGATGTGGCCCATGCTGTCTATCTCGCCGTCAGCGAGCCGTACCCGTGCTGGCGTTACATGGTGGGCAAGCGGGCGGGCCTGGTGGTCACAGCGCGCAAACTTCTGCCCAGCGAGTTCTTTAACCGCGTCTATTTCGGTGCGTTGATGCGCCGCATTACCAGCGCAAGCTAGATGGGCCTACTGTCTATGTGTTGTGCTCAGGAAGCCGGAGGAACGGTATGACGATTCTCACCCGCACGTCACAATGGGCCGCTGAACCCAAACACGCGACAAGGGGGGCCGCGGCGTCTGTGCCGCGTGAACTGGTCTTTACCCCTGCTGCACCCCAGGGCTTTGGTGACCGGCAGAATAGCTGGGCCTGGTCCATGTACTGGTGGCGCGACCATCTCTATGTGGGCACCAACCGCGCCTGGCAGTGTGCAGAACGCGCGGGGATGCGCCGCGCCTTTCCGCTGATCATCAAGTATCCGCCTGATGACCCGGATGTAGCGTGTGCGCCCGACCCTGCCGACCTGCCGCTGCAGGCCGAGATCTGGCGCTGGTCGCCCGTGACGGACCAGTGGGCGCGGGTCTATCAGTCGCCGCGCGATGTGCCTGTCCCCGGCAAGCGCGGCAAGCAGGTGGCGCGCGCGTTAGGGCTGTGCTATATGGCCCCGTTCACCGAACCGGACGGCACAGAAGCGCTCTATGTCTCTGGCGTCAACACGCGCTTTATGTTTGGGCCGGTGGGCCCGCCGCAACTGCTGCGCAGCGTGGACGGCGAACACTTTGAGCCTGTCCCGCACGACAAAGGCACGTTCCTGGGCGATCTCGACGTCTGCTCCTTCCGTACGATTGCGATCTATAAAGGACGCTTTTTTGTCACCGCGGGCAATATCCAGGGCGACGGGGTGGTGCTGGAGTCGGCCAACCCAGCCCTGGGCAATGACAGTTTCCGCCAGGTCACGCCGCCGGGCATGACCGTCTTTCAGATGATGCCCTTTAACGGCTATCTCTACCTGGGCATCCGCGATGGCAAACGCGGCTATATGGTGGTGCGTACCGATGCCAGCGGCACGCCCCCCTACACCTTTACCCCGGTGGTGAGCGATGGCGCGTATCTGCCGGAGCCAAGCCGCGGGGTGGTGAGTATGCGCGTCTTTCAAGGCAGCCTCTACATCGGCACGGACCGGCCCGCCACCGAGGTGATCCGCATCAATCCGGATGACAGCTGGGAGTTGGTAATGGGCGCGCCGCGCCAGACGCCCACGGGATGGAAATACCCGCTCAGCGGGCTGGATGCCGGGTTCAACACCTGGCTGAACGGCCATATCTGGCGCATGATGGAACATGAGGGGCGGCTGTACATCGGCACATGGAACATGGCAACCGAGTTCCGCACCATGCCCAACGCGGACAGCGTGTTGGCATCCAACTATGGATTCGACCTCTACGCCACCGACGACGGGCATCACTTCCAGCCTGTGTCCACGACGGGCTTTGGCGACCGCTTCAATTACGGCGTGCGCTCGTTTGCCTCCACGCCCCACGGTCTCTTTGTGGGTACGGCCAACAAGTGGTATGGGCTGCAGGTCTGGCGCGGCACACCGGCGGATGAACCCCTTCCCGATTCCAGTCTAGATGAGGGCACTGTCCAGGTAGTGGGCAGCCGCGACCTGCCCGCGCCGCAGCGGTTGGAGGTGGAGCCGCTCGATTCAAGCATGATCCTTTCCTGGGAGCCGGTGGCGGGCGCGGCGCGCTATCGCGTACTGCGCTCACTGGTCAGCGACCAGCGCCATCAAATCCAGCGTAACCCATTCCTGGCGCGCCTGATGAAGATCGTGCGCGCGGCGTTTGCCATCATGCCAAACCTCTATCTGCCGCCCGTGCCCAACCAGGTTTGGGTCCCAGGCCCCTATGTCGAGGTCGGCTGTACCGATCAGGCCGAGTTTGAGGATCAGACAGCGGAGATGGAGGCACGCTATCTCTACTATGTGCAGGCCGAGACTGAGGACGGCAGGCGATCCAACCCGTCCAACGTGGTCTCGCTGCCGCTGCTCACACCCCCGGTGACTCAAGCCACGGTGATGGCACAGTTGCAGCGGCTGGCCCTGCAGGATGTCGGCGACCTGGCGACCTGTTTTATGCAGATTCAGCATGCGCTGGCCGTCGGGGACAGCGCCGCCGCGGCGGCGCGGCTGGACAAAGGCGCGTCGCAGATCGCCGCGTCGCTGGACAGCGCCACCAACCCCATCGCCCTGGCCGACCTGCATGTCATCTGGACCAAGTGGCAGCGCCGGGTCTCGCTCTGCCAGCGCGGCCTGCTCCCGGTCACCCGGCTGTAGACTGCGTGAGTGGCGAGCGGACCGATATGCAACGCACCATCAGCAAACGTACCGCGCCGCGCCGGGTGACCGTGTTGCGGCTGGCGTCTGTCCTTGTGATCCTGCTGGTGCTGACCGCTTGTGGGGAACGGGCTGCACGCCGCCGTGCCGAGCAGGAACCCACTGCCCCGGCGACCGCGCCTGCACAGCCGCCCGAACCAGCGGCGACAGAACCGCCAGCGGAGGAAGCACAGCCAGAGGGGGCACAGCCAGAGGAGGCGTCGCCTGACGTGACCCAGCCAGCGGAACCGCAGCCGGAAGCGCCGCAACCTGAAGCAGCTCAGCCCGCGGCCCAGTTTGCTTCGATCCAGATCGTGACCGAGGATGGCGGGCGTGTGGACTGGTCGGCAGCGCATAACTTGATTGCGTTTGATCGACCGGATGACAGCGGGGTATACCAGATTTGGACGATCACGCCGCAGGGCACAGACGAGACCTGTCTCACTTGTGACCAGCCTGACGCGCCGACGCACCACAAGGGCAACCCTGCCTGGCATCCCTCGGGCGAATACCTGGTCTTTCAGGCATCCACCGAAAGCCAAGGGCTGCTGTCCGGGATGGCGACGCCTGGCATGGGACGTAACAACAATGTGTGGCTGATGAGCCGCGACGGCAGCCGTTATGTGCAGTTGACCGATGTGCCGGAACGGATGGGCGTGCTGCACCCCCACTTTTCGCACGACGGGGCGCGGCTGGTGTGGGCCGAGAAGCAGGAGGGGATGCGCCTGCTGCGTGGGGAAGGCGAGGCGTGGGCGCTGCGCGTGGCCGACTTTGTCGACGACGAGAACGGCCCGCGGCTGGAGAACACCCAGAGCTATCAGCCGCTTGGCCCGGTCTTTTATGAAAGCCACGGCTTCTCGCCCGACGGGTCGAGAATCATATTTACGGCCTTTATCCTGCCCGATGAGGCCAATCAAGCCTGGATGGACATTTACACGCTGGAACTTGCCACCGGCAACCTGACCCGCCTGACCAACAGCCCGGAGGTCTGGGACGAACACGCCCACTACTCGCCGGATGGCAGCCTGATTGTCTGGGCGTCCAGCGCCGACTGTCAGTGTGACCCCAGCCGGTTGCGGACGCTGCAAATGGACCTGTGGCTGATGCAGGCGGACGGCGCAAACCCACGCCGTTTGACCGATCTGGTGGCAAGCGGCGCGGATCGGAACCTTGCCGTCGACAACAGTTGGGGGCCGGATGGCAGACAGATCGCCGTTTTGTTAGTGAACGGCAGCGCCCCTGGCCGCGGCAGTATCGCCCTGGTTAGTCTGCCATAACGGGCGGCCCTATGAAGAACCCGGTAGGCTTAGTCTACACGATTTGTAAAGCTGACACTGCCATGCATCGAACTGCTTCTGTTGTCTATGTCTTTATTCTGATCGCGCTGCTGGCCGCGGCAGTTTGGGTCGCCCCCCAGACGGCCGCGCCTGCCCGCGCCCAGACAGTTCCCCCGACGCCGATCCCGTCGCTGCCGCCATCGCCGCCGCCCACATCCGATGGAAACTTTGTGCCGATTTCACCGCCCGGTTTTGGCGACCGCCACAACAGTTGGGCCTGGGCCATGACCTGGTGGAACGGCTATCTCTACGTCGGCACGAACCGCGCCTGGGCGTGTATGGAGGCTGCATCGGTCAACCGCATCAGCCCGATCCTGGCCGAATACCCGCCAGAGGATCCGGATGTTGCCTGTACGCCTGAACCGGAAGACCTGCCGCTGCAGGCTGAGATCTGGCGTTGGTCGCCGGTCGACAACGTTTGGCAGCGCGTCTACCAGTCCCCGCGCGATGTGCCGGTGGCCAGCGGTAAGTTGGTGGCGCGTGATGTCGGCTTCCGCGGGTTGAGCGTCTTTACCGAGCCGGACGGGACAGAGGCGTTGTACGTGGGTACGGTCAGCCCGCGCTTTGTCTGGGCCGAAACGCCGCCGCCGCGCTTGTTGCGATCTACCGATGGGCTGAACTTTGAGCCGGTCCC
>CAZYQJ010000312.1:0-6451 GCA_964649925.1 uncultured Litorilinea sp. | reverse complement strand
TTTTTCTGACCTACGTGGCGCTCTCCAAAGGCAAGGGCCGCAGTACGGGCAGCGCAGTCGCAGCCCTCCGGTCGGCCTTCTGGGGAGATCAAGCATGGGCGCAGCCCTATGTCGCCGCCTATGCCCGCCGGTTGCAGCTTCCGGGCCAGGCGCTGCCGCCGCTGTTCATTCTCTGCTGGCTGCGTTATATGGTCAGCCTGTTGAGCCGGATCGAGCAGGACAGCGCGCCCGATGCACCGCTGCAATCCGAGACGGCGACCTGGCTGCGTGCCAACCGTTTTTATGCATTGTGGAAAGAGGCGGTTATCAACGCCAGTGAATTGGCCGCGTGGGGATCGCACGACCGTTCATCGGGTCAGAAATCGTCCAATCTTGTGGTCGCACAGTGACCGCTGGAAACGCTACATCCATAAGAACACAGCCGCTACTATCATCGACATCACTTGGAGGAGTTTCCGGGTCAGCCGGATGAGGATTATGTTTACAGTTGCATTGGTTGGAGCCGATGGCGCGGGCAAGACGACCGTAGGCCGCCATCTAGCGCAGGCAACTGAGTTGCCGATCAAATACGTCTACCTGGGCATCAATCCAGAGGCCAGCAATGTGATGCTGCCGACGACACGCCTGTGGTATGCGATCAAGCGGTCGCGCGGTCGTCCCCTGAGCATGGGCGGCCCGCGCGACCCAAACCAGACCAAAGCGCCGCCGAAGGGGCTATTCAAGCGTACCAAAGCGGAACTCAAATCCGGCCTGCGCTTGCTCAACCAGTTGGGTGAGGAGTGGTACCGGCAGTTCATCGTATGGGGCTATCTGCGCCGCGGGTACATCGTCCTTTTCGACCGTCACTTTCTCTTTGACTATTACTTTCACGATGTCTACGCCCAGAAGACAGCAGACGGGCCGCAGGGCCGTTTGTTCAGCAGCCGGCTTCACGGACAAATCCTGGAACGCTTTTACCCCAGACCCGACTTGGTGATCTTTCTCGACGCACCTGCCGAAGTGTTGCTGGCGCGCAAACAAGAGGGGACGCTGGAATCGATGACGCACCGGCGGCAGGAGTATCTTCAACTGCGCGACCTGGTGCCCAACTTCGTCACCGTAGATGCCACGCAGCCACAAGAACAGGTCATCCAAGAGGTGACCCGCTTGATCGCCACGTTCCGTCCGGACGCAGACCGTTCCGATCTGCTGCGGAGGGCCAGATGAAACGCAACGTCCTGCTGATCATGGTGGGTTCCCTGCGCGCCGATCACTGTTGGGGCGATGATCGCCTCTGCCGGACGCCCACGTTGGACAGACTGTGCAGTGAAGCGGCCATCTGCACGCAGGCGTTTTCAACCGCATCGATCATCACCACCTGCACGACGAGCATCCTGACCGGAACCTATCCGTTTGTGCATGGGATCAATACCTTTGTCAGCGGGCGGCTGCGCCCCACGATCCCGACGCTGGCCGAAGTGTTTCGGGCGAACGGGTATCACACCTGGGCCGAGATGACCGGCCCGCTGGAATCGATCACGGGGTTGGATCGCGGCTTTGACGACTACCGGCATCGCGCCCATACAGAGTGGCTTGACACCGCTTTTGGCGATGCGCTGCTGGCTCGAATCCAGGACAACCCGCGCACCCCCTGGTTTGGGTTTTTGCATCTCTGGGAACTCCGCCATCCGCGGCGCATTACCCCGGCCTACGATCAACCGGCGTATGGCCGGAACTCATATGAGCGCGCTGTCTCGTCGCTCGATCATCAGCTTGCCCGCATCCTGGAGGCGGTAGACGAAAACACCCTGATCGTCCTGACAGGCGACCACGGCGAATATCTCTCCGGTGCGACAGCCAACGCGCTGGTCACGCAGGCCAAACGCGTGACTTCCTGGCTCAAGCAGCGATCACCCGCAATCCAGACGCTGCGACAACATCTGATGCCGCAGGTGGTCAAGACGCTGGGCCACACCAAACAGCGCGACATGTATCGTGCCTGGTTAGGTCACGGCTTCCATGTCTATGACTCGCTGGTCCATGTGCCTCTGATCTTTTATGGACCTGGCGTTTTCCCAGCCGGGACTGAGGTCAGAGACCTTGCCAGCCACATCGACATCTTTCCAACGCTTGTCGCCGCGCTCGGCCTAGCGCATCACGCGCCCCTGAGCGGCGTCAACCTGATGCCGTCCATCCAGCAGCCTGGCAGTGAATGGCACGACCGGGCGATCTACCTGCAAGCCAGCGGCATGCACGGCATGGTCGAACCGGCATCCTGGCTGGCCGGTATTCGCACCGAACGCTATAAGTACGTGCGTAGTTGGAGTGACCGAGATCGACCGGAGGAACTATATGATTTGAAATATGATCCGGCAGAGCGTATCAACCTGGCCCCAGAGCGTCCTGATCTCGTCCAAGTCATGCGCGCCCGTCTGGATGAGGTGATCCAGTCAGCGCCCGAACCGCGGGAGGCAGTCACCGCAGCGTTTACCGCCGGTGAACTTGACCGTCTCAGCGCACAGTTGCATGACCTAGGATACGTAGACTGACACGCGTAGGCATGTACGACGGAGGGCCGACCATGAACTCTGGTATGCAGCAAGCCGACCGTATACGGCTCAATCAACGCCTGGTCATCATCCGGGGCGACCCGATACGCCCGCCTGATGCCTCAATCGTGATCCCGGTCAACGCCCAGGGTGATCTCGAAGCGGTCTTGACCCCGTTGGAGGACATCGCCTGCTACCGGGGCCGATGTTCGGTGGAGGTGATCCTGGTCGTCAACAACTATCCAGCGCAAACGCCGCCGCCTGAAATTGATCAATTTCAAGAGATGGGCGTCAATGTCGTCGCCGTGCCGGACGCACGCCAGCCGGGTGAATCGGTCGTCATCAGCGCACGCGCACTGGGTGTACGTGCAGCGGCCTCCGATCTCACGATTCATTTTGACGCGAACTGCCGTATCCCTAATATCGATGCCTATCTGGCGTGGTGCATCCCGTTGATGCGTTCTGGCTGCCGTCTCGCCTACGGCCATGTCGGTTTTTACGATGTCCTCAAACGGCCATCTGTGCGGGCCAGGCTGGCGCTGCACCATGCCTTGCGCTGGTGCAAACGCACCCTGCTGCGCATCCCGACGACGCGCGGGAGCGGTTACGCCATTGACCGGGAGTTGTTTCTGCACCTCTATGACGCGGGGAAACTATCGGTCGACTTACAGGTTGGCCCTGCAGTGCAACTGGCAGGGGCGCGCATTGTCTATTCGGATGACCCCCGCCTGACCGTATACACCTCGGGGCGCAGGTTGCGCGGGGGGTGGATCGCACTCATCCGCTATCTGTATGACCGTCTGCAGTACAATCTCAAAATCATCCCGACGCGCAGACACCCCGTCGGCCGCGCCAGTTGGATGAGCTTGGAACAGGAATCGGAACGCAAGATGCTTGAAATATCGCAACGGGTGGACGGCTAACCCGTGGCAGCCGAACAGAGGGTGATGGAAAACCAGGTGATGATCCACACGAGGCCGCGCGCGCAAACCATTTTAGTGACAGACGCGGGGCGCGGCAGCGCCATCTCGATCATACGTTCGCTCGGGCGGCGCGGCTGGAACGTGATCGCCGCCGACGCTGACCCCCACAGCCCAGGCTTTCGCTCACGCTATGCCCGCCAGCGCGCTGTCTACCCGCCGCCGGACACCGCGCCCCAGGCCTTTGTGGAGTGGCTGCGCCAGGTGATCGCGGATCAAGCCGTCGATCTCGTCATCCCGGTGACCGACAATGTGATCCTGCCGATCCTCTCCGCCCGCGCCGAGTTGGAAGCGCAGTGCAAACTGGCGCTGCCGGAGACCGACGCGCTTTTGGTGACGATGGATAAGAACAAGACGCTTGCGCTCGCCGCGCAGTTGGGCGTCCCCATTCCCGCCACGCGCTGGGTACATACCGTGCAAGAGGCGTTATGCGAAGCCGAGGCGTTTCACTGGCCGGTGGTGGTCAAGCCGCAACTTTCGCGCCTCTATCAAGGGCAGGAGGGCATCGCCGCCTTTAAGGTCTCCTATGCCACCAACGCCGACGAACTGGCGGCGCAGATGCAGCGCTATGAGGGCGTTTGCCCGGTCTTGCTGCAGGAATTTCACAGCGGGGTGGGGTATGGCGTCGAACTGCTGATGGCCGAGGGGAAGCCGCTCGCCGCCTTCCAGCACAAACGGCTGCGTGAAATGCCGCTCACCGGGGGTGTCAGCACCTTCCGCGAAAGCGTCCCCCTGGACCCGCAACTATACCGCTATGCGCTGCAACTCCTGGGCCATCTGGAGTGGACCGGGCTGGCTATGGTCGAGTTCAAGGTGGGCGAAGCTGGCCCGAAACTGATGGAGATCAATGGCCGGGTGTGGGGGTCACTCCCCCTGGCCGTTCACAGCGGCATGGATTTTCCGGCGCGGCTGGCCGACTATTATCTGGCGGAATCGCCCAAGCCGCCGGAGGAACCCGTCCTGACCTACCGCACCGGCGTGCGCTCGCGCAACCTGGAACTCGACATCGGCTGGATGATCACGGTGATGCTGGGCAAACAGCGTGCGCCGTTCATGTCCATGCCCACCCGCCGCGAGGCAGTG
The DNA here is from genome assembly GCA_964649925.1 of uncultured Litorilinea sp. Lineage (GTDB taxonomy): Bacteria > Chloroflexota > Anaerolineae > Caldilineales > Caldilineaceae > QEUY01. The sequence goes on along the minus strand of CAZYQJ010000312.1, from coordinate 1,860 downwards.
ACAGCCTTTTTCAACCTGTTTAACCCCAGGAACCGCTTTGATATCCTATCGCCCGCCGATCCCCTGCCTGGCCTGACGGAGATCGGCAAGATTGCACGTAAGCTGTACCGGAAAAGCCAACAAGAATTCGCCTAACGCCCACCATGACGATCCAGAAGACGCTCAAGAATACCGCCCGCCGCGCCCTCAACACGCCTGCCTTTGCCCGGATCCTGACAGTGCTGGAACAACAGCAGGGGGATCAGGCCCATCTGCTGCGCGTGTTGACCTATCATCGTGTGGACGAACCAGCGCCCGCGGCGGGCGTCTACCCGCGCATCATGGTGCCCCCGCGCGAGTTTGCGCGGCAGATGCAGTATGTGTCCTCCCGCTATAACGTGATCGCCATGCAAGATCTGGTGCGGTTCGTCGAGGAGGGTCACCCACTGCCGCCGCGCCCGATCCTGATCACCTTTGACGATGCCTATGTAGACTTTGCAGAAAACGCATGGCCCATGCTCCGGCAGTTGGGGCTGCCCGCCACGCTCTTTGTGGCGACGGCTTTTCCTGACCACCCGGAACGCGTCTTCTGGTGGGATCGCCTCTACCATGCGCTCGCCCTGGCGGATGGCGGCCATGTGGTTGATTCGCCGGTGGGCCGTTTTTCCCTTGCGTCGCCTGCCCAGCGTGAGCAGGCCTTCAGCCGCCTGCGCGACTATGTAAAGACGCTGCCCCACGAGGACGCGATGGAATGGGTAGATCAGGTGTGCGAGCGGTTGAGCGTGCCCCGTCCGCCCGCGTCCGTGCTGGGCTGGCAGGCGTTGCGCCGGTTGGCGCAGGAAGGGGTGACGCTGGCCGCGCACACACGCAACCACCCCCTGATGACGCGCGTCGCGCCGGAGGTAATGTACCGTGAGGCCGTTGATTCGCTGCAAGACCTGGAGCGGGAGATCGGCGCGGTCTTGCCGGTCTTTGCCTATCCCAGCGGCGGTTCCAACGCCGAGGTGGTGCGCGTGCTGAAGCAAGCGGGGTTTGTACTGGCGTTTCTCACAGGGCATGGCATCAACGACCTGCGCACAGCCGACCCGCTGCAGCTGCGGCGCATCAACGTGGGGCAGAATACGTCGCTCTCCGTGCTGCGTTTGCAGATGCACGGCTGGGCTAGATACCGCAACGGCGCACACGGCTGATAGGGTGCATCCATGAGAATCCTCTATATCACACCGACCTTCCAACACCCGTCGCTGCGCGGGTCGTACCGGCACTATTACATCCTGCGTGAGTTGGCCAAACGCCACGCCATCACCCTGCTTTCGCTGGAGAGAACGCCGATCAAGCCAGAGGCGATGCAGGAAATGGCCGAGTACACCGAACGGATATACACCTTTCGGACCAACGGCGCAGATGGATCGGCGGGCCATGCCATCACCGGGCGTCTACCCGTCGTGGGCGGGCGGCTGGCGCAGCAAGCGGGGCTGCGCCGGGGTGTGGATCAGATGCGCCAAACGCTGCAGCGGCTGGCACATCAAGAACCCTATGATGTGGTGCTGTTTCATGGCAAAGACTGTTATCGCGCCATCGACGGCTGGCGCGCGCTGCCGCTGGTCATCGACTTTTGCGACGCCACGTCGTTTCGGGTCCGCACCAAGATGCGCCATGTCCACCCCGTCATGGCCGCGGCCCTGGGCTTGCGCTATCTCCAGGTGCGCGGTGTCGAACGCAAGATGGTGCAGGCGACCCCGCAGGTGGCGTTTATCTCGCAGCGCGACCGCGACGTGATCCTGGGGCCGCACAGCCGGGCCGCCATCATCCCCAACGGGCTGGACATCGCCTACTGGACGCGGCGCACGCACGCGCCCCACCCGCACACCCTGATCTTCG
>CAZYQJ010000311.1:0-6452 GCA_964649925.1 uncultured Litorilinea sp. | reverse complement strand
GTGTGCTGTTCTTGCTGCTGATGTTTATGCAGTATGTCTTTCTCTACGCAGTGCCTGCGCTGGGCATCCCTGTACTACGTGCGCTCCACGCGGCCAACGCGCTGCTGATGTTCTGGGCTGCCCTTGCGCTCACGCAGCGCACCTGGCCGCTCACGTTTGGCAGGGAGTAGGCAGGAGAGGAGGAGTAGGGAGTAGGCAGTAGGGAGTAGGAGATGGCGCTGTGCGCCTACTGCGTGAGAGAAAATAGCAAGTAGAGAGAGGATCACCCTCTGACCCTATTTCCTATTTTCTCCCACCCTAATTTCTCCACTGCCTACCTGCCTACTGCCCATCTCCCCTGCTTCTGCCCCTACTCCCTACTGCCTATCTCCCTATTCCCTACTTATACAGCGGGCCAAAGTTGGCACAGGCGCGGAAGTCCGCACCCATCGGCTCGTTGGCCCCGAACGCGGCCCATGCGCTGGGCCGGAAGAACTGCTCCTCCGGCACATTGTGCATATAGACCGGAATACGCAGCATGGAGCAGAGCGTGATCAGGTCGGCCCCGATATGTCCATAGGCGATTGCGCCGTGGTTGGCTCCCCAGTTATTCATTACCGTGTAGACATCGCGGAACGGCCCGCTGCCGGTCGTCTCCGGCACAAACCAGGTCGTGGGCCAGGTGGGGTCGGTGCGCTCGTTGAGGATGTGATGCACCTCGTCGGGCAGGTCCACCGTATAGCCCTGGGCGATCTGAATAGCGGGGCCTAAGCCGTGGACGGTATTGATCCGGCACATGGTAACAGGCATTTCCCCGCGCGTGACGAACTGGCTGGACCAGCCGCCGCCGCGGAAGTAGCCCAAACTGCCTGGATGCCAGGTGGTGGCTTCCAGACAGGCCTCTGCTTCTTCGGGTGTGATCTCCCAATAGGGCTTCATGGCGGGTGCGCCGTTCCGGCTCTGGCGGCCTGAACCGTCCAATGCCGCTGAACCGGAGTTGATCAGGTGCAGGATGCCCCCGGCGGCGCGGCCGCTGAGGGTATGCCCGGTCACCCGTTTGACCGCGTCCGGGCTCCAGTAGGTGCGGACATCGGCGAAGATTTGGGCGGCGTTGGTGAGCAGATAGCCGAAGAGCATCGAGATGCCGTTCATGGCGTCGTTCTCGGTGGCGACAATGTAAGGGGCGCGGATGCCCGTCCAGTCAAAGGACGAGTTGAGGATGGCCTCCATAAAGTCGCCGTTGGGCATGAAGTCGGTCCACTGGCGCTGCCCCTGGAATCCGGACACCAGGGCGTTGTGGCCGTTGGCTTCCTCCTCATAGCCCAGTTCAGCCAGTTTGGGGTTGCCCACCATCAAGTCGCGCGCGATGATCGCCATCTTGACCGACGTTTCCCAGGTCGCATCCTTCTGGGCGCGGCTCTGCTGGATGTCGGGCGCGTTGTAATCCTTGCCCTCCTTGCAGTACTGTTTGGTCCAGGCCAGGGCCTTTTCATATTCGTCGGGGTCAAAGATGTTTTGCTGCATCCGCCGAATAAATTCGCTCATGTCGACGGTCTCGACGCGCATCCCCAGGTATTCTTCCAGGAAGGGGTGGTTGACAATCGAACCGGCAATGCCCATCGAGACGCCGCCCATCGCCAGATAGCTCTTGCCGCGCATGTTGGCGACGGCCAGCCCGGCGCGGGCAAAGCGCAGTAGCTTTTCCTGCACGTCGGCAGGGATGGTCGTGTCGCCCATGTCCTGCACATCGCGGCCATAGATGTTAAAGACCGGCAGCCCCTTCTGGGTGTGCGCCGCCGAGACCGCAGCCAGATAGACCGCGCCGGGCCGCTCTGTGCCGTTAAAGCCCCAGACCGCTTTGGGGATCAGCGGGTCCATGTCCATCGTTTCGGATCCGTAGCACCAACACAGGGTGACGGTGAGCGAAACGCCCACCCCCTCGCGGCGGAATTTTTCAGCGCAGCGCGCCGCTTCGGCCACGCCGCCGATGGGGGTGTCGGCGATCACACATTCGACGGGCAGGCCGTTGTAGTGGCGCAGGTTGTTGCTCAGAAATTCGGCAACGGCGCGCGCCAGGGCCATCGTCGGCTCTTCCAGCGATTCGCGCACGCCGCGCCGCCGCCCGTCAATCGTGGGACGGATGCCGATCTTGGGCATGTCGCCGATCAGCCGGTTGACAGGTTCGACCTGGGCGAAAGATGCAGAAGCTGGCATATCATTTACTCCTTAGGAATTGATTTAGCAAAAAAGGCAAACCCGATTTGACAGTCGCTGGTTAGCTCCATTGGCCTTGCAGAAACGCCAGTGCGGTTTGGGTAAATGGCTCGGCTCGTTCCCCCGTGATCGGCACATGGCCGCCATTGGGTACGATCCACAAATATGACTGGGGGATCGCCTGGTACATCCCAACCGGGATCGAGACGGGAAAATGCTGGTCACGGTCGCCATGTACGATCAGCGTGCGCGCCTGGATCGTGGAGAGATAGGGCGGCGTGAAGTTCATATCGTCATAGCTGCCGGCAAAGGCGTGAAACTGGTTGACCAATGCCCGGATCTGGTCGTCGCCGTGGTGATGGTGCTGGCGTAATTCCTCCCAATCCTCCGGCATGAGGCTCTCCACGGTGCGCTCGCGCTGGATGGCGCGCGTCTCCTCGCCAAAATAGCTGGTCGCGCCGATCACCACCATCGCCTCGATTCGTTCCGGCTGCTGCGTCGCCATGTGCAGCAGCGTCATACCGCCGGAACTGAGCCCCATCGCCTGGAAACGTCCAATGCCCAGGTGATCGACCAGGGCAAAGATGTCACGCGCCGATGCGCTGTGGGTAAAGCCGCCCGTAGGGTTGGTGGATCGCCCGTGGCCGCGCAGGTCAGCAGCGATTACGGTGAAGTGTTCGGCCAGGGCGGGCACAAAGGGTTCCCAGACCTGGGTCGAACGGAAAAAGCCATGCAGCAAGACCAGGGGCGGCCCTTCGCCATAGGTCTCGTAGTAGATCTCCACATCACCTGTAGCGACGGTGTGACCCTGCGCTGGCATAGGGGACTTCTGATCATTCATGCTGCGGCGACGATCTGTTCGATGTGCGCGGCCATTTGGCGTGCGTCGTCCGCGCTCAGGATCCCGGCCTCCATCTCGCAGGTATAGCTGCCGCCTGCGGGGATGGTCTTGATGTTGCCTTTGGCCTTTTCGGCGCTGTAGCCTTCAGGTTCCGCGGTGGCGGGCAGCACGATGCCGATGGCGTCTTGGTCGGGGGTGCGGCAGATCCAGCGCACGCCTTTGTCGAGTTGGGCAGGCTTGTGGCGCACATAGTCGGCGCTGCCGTCCGGGTGTATCTGTAAGGTGTGCGCCCACCCTTCGACGTCGGCCAGGTAGTCGATCGCAAAGACGATCTCTGGGTCAAAGGCCAGGTCGGGGGCCAGCACATGATGCTTTTCGGGATGCTCTCCCAACTCCTGCATAAACTCGCGATAGCCGGGGCCGGGGTGGACATGCGATGGGATGCTCTGGCGCACGCGCACGTGTTCAGGCGTGGTCTGCGCGCTGTAGACCAGCCGCCCATTGTCGACGGGCCGGTAGTTGATATGCGCCAGGTACATGAACTCCATCGGCGTGCGTTTGAGGTTGGTGACGGTGATGGTGACCGTGCAGCGCGATTCCCCGGCGTAGAGCTTGACCAGCGGGTGCGCCACATAGTTATCGCTAAAGGCGACGGTGTGCTGGTATTCGCCGCCCAGCCCGATATAGTCGCCGCGGTCATCGCTGCCCAGGACGATCCACGCCTTTTGATAGGGAGCATTGGGCAGTTCTCCGTGCAGCGGGTGGGTGTCGTCGCCCGTAGGCACGCCCATCGCGGTCGCGCCGCAGTGCAGCAGAAAGCCGCCATAGGTCTCCAGATAGGTACGCGTGGCGCGCGGCTGGTCGAACATGGATTTCATGGTCAGGGTGCGACCGCCAAAGGCAGCAGACCAAATCTGCTGGCCCTGGAACGGGAGCATGACCAGTTCGCCCTGGTCGTTGCTCAGCCGCACCGCAGCCACGCCGGAGTCAAAGCGAAAGAGGCTGGCCCTCAGGTTGTTCTGTTCGATGAAGGGGCGTTCGGACGCGCCAAAGAAAGCGTCCGCCAGGTGAATGGTTGTCTGTTGGGCTGTCATCGCTCGTTCTTGGCCCTTCGTCTTGGGTGTTGAAAGGGGTACGGTTGTATAGGAATTATACCGCGAATGCAGAAGGGGGATAAACCAGCCCGAAACGATTACCGGGTAGCAGACACCGCCACCCGTGCGGCCATCGCCTGCACGTCAGCCAGGCTGCCGACGTCCACCCCTTCGAGCATGGCAGCGGCGGTCCCCGCGGCGACGCCCCAGCGCGCCACCTCCGCCAGGGGCATTCCCTGCGTCAGGGCAAAAAGGATGCCCGCCAGCAGCGCATCGCCCACGCCCACCAGCGTGCGCACCGTCACCTGCGGCGGCCGCGCGTGGAACGACCCTTCACTGGTCGCCAGCAGCAGCCCTTCCGCGCCCAACGACAACGCCACCATCTGCACGCCCTGCGCCAAAAAATGGGTCGCGGCTTGCTGCGCGGCGGCCAGGTTATCTATCGTGATGCCGGTCAGTTCGTGCGCTTCCTCGGCGTTGGGTTTGATCAAAAAAGGCGCGGCGGCACAGCCCAACTGCATCGCCGCGCCGCTGGCGTCCAGGTAGGCACGCGCGCCCGCGCCCTGAATCAGCGTGACCAACTCCGCATAGAAGTCGGCAGGCACGCCCGGCGGCAGGCTGCCGCAGATCGCCCACTCGCTGTCCGGCGTCACCAGGTCGCGCACCTGGGCGCGCAGCGCGTCCAATGCCGCTGGCGGGACGGCTGGCCCGGCCTCGTTGACCTTGATGTAGCGGTCACTGTGCGCTTCGGCGATGACCGTGTTGGTGCGCGTCTCGCCGGGGATGGGGACGAAATCTGTGGCGATGCCGAGCGCGTGCAGCCCTTCGGCCAGCATCTGCCCGGTATGGCCGCCGACCAGCCCCAATGCCACGCTGGGGATGCCCAGCGCGTGCAGCCCGCGCGCTACATTAAAGCCCTTGCCGCCCCAGTCCAGCCGTGAGGCCGTGGCGCGCAGCACCTCATTTTCTCGGATCGCCTCTACCGTTAAGGTGCGATCCAGCCCCGGGTTGAGTGTAATCGTGTAGATCATGGTTCTAGATAGGGAGGTAGGGGGTATGGACAGCAGAACTCACCACAGAGGGGGGAGACAGAAGGCAGATAGGCTGTTTCATGTTAATGTTGCGGCAAACTGTTTGCGCTTGGCTCCCACTTCCGGGCAGTCGCTACTACGATGCGCACCTGAAGCATCAAGGTGCGATCCTCCACAAATTCCTGCCACTTTGCAACGACGTCGCGCTCCAGCGAGCCGCGACGTTCGTCATCGACCTGCGCCACGGCGCCCGCGAGCGGAGTGCTATGCACATACTGCCAAAGAAACTCTTCCGGTGACGAGAGGCGTAGGGGCTTGGTGTCGGACTGAACGGAGACATCGTGGAAGCGGGCGCCGCTAACGAGATTCTGAATCTCTGTCGTGTCGTGGAGCGAGAAGATGTGGTTCACGAACCCCGCCGCCTCGGGGCCAATGTGACGCGCAAGCACCTCTCCCATGATGGTGAAGAGTCGTGGTGTCGGTCCAGGCAGATTGATGATCAGGCGTCCGCCGCGCACCAGAACCCGCCGCATCTCGCGCAGTGCAGCGTGTTTGTCCGGCATGAACTGGAGGCCCATCTGGCACAGTACGGCGTCGAACGATGCATCCGGGAGGGGGATAGCCTCGGCGCTCGCCTCGTGCCACTCGATGGACATGCCCGGCGGCGTTACGGAGCGCGCAACCGCCAGCATACCGGGATTGATGTCCAACCCAGCGACAGTCCCGGTAGCGCCGACCTGCTGTGAGGCGAGCCGCGCGACAACACCGGTGCCACAAGCAACGTCCAATACTCGTTCACCCGGACGAAGCGCGGCGAGGTGAACGAGATCAGTTGCCAGGGGCGCGCCAATCGCCGGGACAAAGAAACGCTCGTAGTTTACCGGTGGATTCCCACCATAGGCTTTACCGAAGTATTGCTCGGCCATTCTCTACCCTCCTTCTGCTTCGATTCTTACAAGGAACCAACCCTGGTTGCCTTTCTGCCGACTAACATTGGTTTGGCTGGAATAACTATCGACTTCATGGAGAATAGGTTACCCGACTCCACCATCGAGCATTTCCTTCTGGTGCGACCGCTCCTACCATCAAAGCGGGAAGTGTCCAGCAATCTGCCCGATGATCCCCATAGGTCAGGCCGATGGCGGCGCATGGGCCGGGGTGGCCGCGGCGCGCAGCACCTCATTTTCACGGATCGACCCCACCGTTAAGGTGCGATCCAGCCCGGGGCTCAGCGTAATCGTGTAGATCATTTTTGCGAAAGTTTTCCGTAAGAATCGAAGCAGAAGGAGGGTA
>CAZYQJ010000310.1:0-6459 GCA_964649925.1 uncultured Litorilinea sp. | reverse complement strand
GCAACGAGGGGCGTGTAGAGACAGTGTAGTGACTTGCTACAGTGTTTGCACGGTGAGCAAAGGATACGTCTAGTTATACCCGTTGTCAAGCACCAATACATTTCGTCAGTTCCCGGATGCGCCAAACCGATCAGCGTTGCATGGTCCATTTGGGCAGGGCAGGCACTGTCCGATAGCAGAACCATGCTGGGACAGGCTCGTAGTCACACTTAGGCCATCTGTATTATTCACGACTAGCCAGGTGGATGAATCTGTCTATCGACCCATTTGCTAGACTAGGTCTACAAACTCAGGCGCGTTTCCAGGCCAATGCTCAATACCACCGTTGTAGTCTCTTGGCATATTGTGAAAGGCCATGCGCATCCTATCCCGACCTCCGGCTTTGGCTGAGACACGGATTGCCTTTTTTAGTTGAGCGAGGAGACACTCATGGACTGGACATTTGTAACTACCAATCCGGTAGCAAGCCTAATCGGCGCTGTGCTGATCGGTCTCGTTCTTGGCTGGTTCCTCACTTGGCTGGGTGTACGCCGTCGTGATGAGGAGGCTGGGGGACGGATCACGAGGCTAGAATCAGATCTGAGGGCGAGTAAACGCGAGCTGGACGGCGCTCAGGAAGATGCCCAGCATAGAATACGGGCGCTGGAAGAGAGTCTTGCGGCAGCCGAGGAGACGCTTGCAGCCTCGGACGAGCAGGTGACCACGCTGCAGGATCAGCTGGCCGCGCTGCAGAACGAGGTGAAGCGCCTAAACGATGACAAAGCAGCAGCCGAAACTGAACTGGTGGGGCGCAGCGAGGTAGTCACTGCCCTCCAAGCTCGCTTGGCCGAGGCCCAGGAGGCCTTTGAGCAAGCGACGCACACTGCAGCGAGTGAGAAAGAGAAACTGAGTGCCCAGATCAAGGCGCTGATGGCGGAGGCCGAGCGGGCAAAAGCGGACGCAAGCGGATTGGCGGCTGCGAACAGCGCCCTGCACGCCGAAGTGGAGGTGCAGCGAACTGAGTTGGATGATCTCCGCTCGACCCTAGAGACGATGGCCGCCGCGCCAGATGAGACCCGTGGTGTTGCTGAGGAGGAGCCAGGCAAGATCGAGGCGTTGCAGGCTGAACTGGCGGCAGCCCAACAGTTAATCCAGCAAAAGGATACGGCCCTCGATACGGCCTTTGCCCGCGCTGCCCAGGTCCAGCAGCAGTTCAATGATACGGAATTCAAGCTGGCCGCTGCCGAGGCGGAGATCGAAAACCTGCAGTTCGAGATAGCGAACTTGAGCCAGCAGAAGGCTGAGTCGGAAGCCAGGATCCAACGTGCACGCGGTGAAGTTGCCGGTGAGCTGGCGTTGTTGACGTCAACCATGCTCAAATTGCGCGAGGATACCTTGGGCGAGGCGAATGCCCGGATCGCGGCATTGTCCAAGGAGTTGGAAGCCTTGCGCACAGAGCGGGCAGCAGATGATGGGAAACAACCTGCTTGAAAGAGTGCGTGCAGTTATGCAAGATGCCACAGCGAATGGGGGCGCGTCGATGGTAGATAATCTCACGCTCGAGCAGCCGCAGCCGGATCAGGATGGCGTCGCGTTGCCGGATGAACCGGTTCCAGCAGAAACGAACGATACGGCCACATCAGATGTAAGCCTGGTTCCCTATGGTGCCGGCCTCGATCCCTGGGAACATGACCTGGCGCTGGCCGAGGCCAAGGCCCAGATCGCGTATTTGCAGACAGGCATGAGCATCCTCTCGGCCCTTGGCGCGGAGTTGGCGCGTGCCTTGGAGGAGCGCAATCAGGACTACGAGAAGCTGCACCGCAAGGTTGTCGCCTTACTCCCGGAGTGGGTAGAGGCGGCCCCCACGCGCAGCGTTGCTACGCAAGATCCATCTGAGCCGGATGTCTGGCTTCAGACGGAAGTAGCACGCCTGAGCAGCCAGCTAGAGACGGCGAGAAGCGAGCTTGCGGCGACGGTGGGGCAAAAGGATCAGTTACATGCCCAACTCCTCCAGCGCGAGACTGAACTGGAGCAGATGCGTACGTTGCTTGTCACCCTCCAGGATGATCTGCTAACCGTACAACGTATAAGAGCCGGTGTCGAAGAGCAACTGAACAGCCGCGGGCGCGAGTTGGAGCAAGTCCAAGCCTACGTTGGCGTGCTGGAGCGCGACTTGGATACGGCTCGCGCCAGCAGTGCAGACGCGGGTCTCCAACTGAGCAGCCGCGAGATAGAGTTGGGGCAGGTCCGAGACCAGTTGGCTGCCCTGCAAGCTGATTTTGATACAGTCCTGGCTCACAAGAGCGGCCTGGAAACGCAATTGCAGGGCCGCCAGACAGACTTGGATGAGCTACAGGCTGAGTTTGAGGCAATGCAGGCAACCCTCCAGTCTACCGTGAGCAGCAAGGCAGCGCTAGAAGAACAACTGCAGGCGCGTGATGGGCAGCTAAGCGACCTGGAGAATCAACTCGCCAGTCTCGGTGCCAACCTGGCGGCTCTTGCTGCGGAGAAAGAAGATTTGTCCATTCAACTCCAGGCGCGTGATGCGGAGTTGAACGATCTGACGACAAGCCTCGGCACGCTACAGGCCGCCATCCAGGCTGCGATAGACAGCCCTGACTCGGTAACCCGGTCGGTACCCCCGCTATCAGGAGGGGAAGTCGCAGCAACTGCTGGCGAGGCCGACGAGGTTACCGAGGCTGCCACAGGCGAACCTGTGCATCCTGACGATCACACTTCCGTTCGTGTAGCCGACGATCTCAGCGTGGGCGTGGCAATGGCCTTGTCTCGCCTCAAGCAGAAAGACGAGGAACGCAATACGGCGTTGGCCCAAATCGACGTGCTCCAGGCGCAGGTCGATGCAGGTATGTCTGCTCAATCCGAGTTGGAGCGACAGCTCGCTAGTCTGAATGCGGTCATGCAAGATGCCCAAGATCAGCTAGTGACCACTGAGTCGCACCTTGCGCAGCGCGTTGGCGAAGTGGACACGCTCAATGCCCAGGTCACTGATCTCCAGACGCAGTTGGACGGCGCGCTGTCAGCCAAGCTGGAGCTTGAGGAACAGTTCACCCAGCAGAAGTCAGCCCTGGATGAGTTGAACAAGCAATTGGCAACCACACAGGACCAGAGCCAACTTCTGCAGGCGAATCTGGACACGCGTACCGCCGAGGTTGCGGACTTGACGACCAAGCTGGCTGAAACACAAGCAGGGCTGGACAGCATGGCGGCCTCGAAAGTGGATGTGGAGGCACTGCTGCAGCAGCGGCAGCTAGAGATCGAAACGCTGACAGCCGCGGCAGCGACGGCCGCGGAGGCGATTCAGCAGAAGGATGAGCAACTGGATGCGGCGGGCGCGCAACTTGCCTCGCTCACGCGCCAACTGGAAACCCTCAGCCAGAGCCAAGCTGAATTGGAAGGCACGCTGCGCCAGCGAACCAGCGACTGGGAGACCTTGTCCGCAGAGGCCGAAACACTGCAGGCTGGTCTCCACGCCCTTACAGCCGAGAAATCTGAACTCGCCGAGACGCTGACCGCTCAACTTCAGATGCGCGAGGCGGAGCTCACTGCGACGCGGGGTGCACTTATCGCCGAGACAGCCTGGACGCAGCGGGTTCCGGCCTTTGCCGAACTCGCCAATGCATTTGCCGAGTTGCCGGCTGCCAAGAACCATGCAGCCAACGAGGCTGTGCGTGCAGGCATTCTCCCTGCTTTGAGCAGCCGTCCCCAGGATTTCTCTAAGGTTGAGGGTATCGGTTCGGTATTCGAGCAGCGGCTGTATAAGGCAGGCATCGGCACCTACTGGGAGTTGGCTCATCTAACGGACGATGAGGCGAGACAGATCTTTGCCGTGACGGACTGGCAGCTTCTGAATGTAGACTTTGCCGGAATCCGAGCGGACGCATTACGCTTGGCCCAGGAGAGCGGATCTGTTGGGCAGGTCTGGGAGGTCAATGAGCTAGACGACTTCGAGCCGCTGGTTGGGATCGGAGCGACCTTCGAACAACGGCTCTATGAGGCCGGTATCTATACGTACGAAGCACTGGCCAGTCAGACGGTGGAACGACTAGCCGAGGTCTGCCGTGCACCCAAAGGCAACCGCCCCCAGTATGCCCACTGGATCGAGCAGGCCAAAGAACTCGCGGAGAAACGGGCGCAGGGTGCATAAGTAAGCCCAAGAATTACAGACAAGCGATGAAGCTAGCGAAGCTGGCAGCCATTCCCCGGGCTGCCAGCTTCGCGTCTCTAGATTCTATAGGGGATGCCAACCCTATCGGGGAAAGGCGTCTGGTGCAAACTTATGGGCGAAAATCTCGACTTCGCGCATGAACAACTGCAGCCAGGTGATGACGATCCCAAAGCAGAGGAACTCCAACCCCACTGTGTTGAAGTAGCCCAACGCGGCCAGCAGCAAGGTGGCGAGGATGGTCGCCATCAGGATCCAGGATGTGACAAAGAACTCTCGCGAAAAACCAGGCACCAACCGGCGCAGAAACAGCATTACCACCACAAAGACCACGGCCAGTGAATAGGCAGCGAGGTTGTGCATGATGGAGCTAAATGTCGAATCGCCCCAGGGAAATGCCCCGACCAGCGCAATCGCCACCGCCAGTACCGTAAAGGCCAGCGGAAGCCGCTTGCGGCTGGACTCCGGCGCTAGGCCATGTTTCACCAACAGCCCGAAGTCGCTGCGGAAGAAAGGCAGCCAGACCAGCATCAAAATTCCGGCAAAGACCAGCGTATAGTTGAAGAGGCGGCGGGCGTTGGAGTCGAGCGTGCCCAGATAGCTAAACGACTGCTGCCACCAATTCGGGTCTTCGATTCCGGCAGCGGCCAGAAAGACGCCCCCGCCCAGGATCAGCGTGATCACCTGCATCAACCGCATCGCCGAAAGCCGCATCACCTGCTGGGCCATCCAGTAGAGGAGCGCGCCTATGGCGGCACCCACGATGAATGCGCCCTGGAATCTGTCGAGTGCCAGCGTGGCAAAGGCATACTCGGCTAGCTGCAGCCCTACAAAACTCAACACCAACACCATCAGCGCATAGGCCAGCGCCACGGGCAGCACTGACCACCCCCACTGCCGCTGGCGCTCTGCTTCCACGCGCTCGTTCCAGACATTCGTGCCCAAGACGAAGCCAATCGCCGCGGCCACCAGCGTGATTGGCACGACCGATAGGAGTGCAAGCGTACCAAAGGCGCGCGTGTCGCCGACCAGCGGCACCGGGTTGCGGTGGAGATTGGCAAAGATGACCAGCAGCGCCACCACCGCTGCGCCGACAACGGCCATACGCATGGCAATACGCGCGGCGTATTGCTCTATTGTCTCCGAAAGAACCCCCGACATGGTTGCGGGCTGCGCCGAGATCGGCTGCGCAGATATAGATCGCACGGACATACAGCAATCCCCTTTCCGTCATACTTGACGATTGGCATGATGGCATGCCCTCTGGACCGCTACGCCGCCAGTGCCGATACGGTTGACACTTGCACCGGTTCGTCAACCTTGCCCTGCACGGCATCGCGCCAGCCGCGCAAGAGTGCATAGACCTGTTCCGCACCTAGCAGTGGCTCATCGGGCACGGGAAACACAGCGGGATGGATGATAAAGGCGTGGTTCTGTGGGCCGCCTAGCCCTCCGTGGTGGCTTACCTGATCCTCGAATCCGCACAGTTCTTCCGTCTCGGGGTCGTAGACGGTGTTGATCAGCAGATCCGGACAATGCTCGAACCCAGTCTGCCGCTTCATGAGTGTGGCGGCGTTCGGCCCATAGACCCCAAGCGGGTTTTCGCCTTCGACTTGATCTTTGTCGAGGAAATAGATGCCCCTGGCCCCTATCACCATATCGCCGTTCTCTGACGACCGCACCAGCACCCAGCCGATCCCCGGATGGCTGATTAAGCCGGGGATCAGGTTAGGGGTGCGCGCCTGAATCTCTTCATAGGTGAGCCGCTGCGGCGCGTCACGGAAGTAGAGCAACCCCGAACAGCCCGACGCCAGAACCATGAGACTGGATGCCTGCTCTTGATCCTGGTCATCACGCTGGCGCGGGCCAACCTTCACCATCCCGTCCGCTTCTGTTTTGCTGCGTAAGGCGGTACGCACTACAGACGCGGTGCGGGTATCGGCATGGGCTGATTCATTCAGGAAGGCGTTGAGTTTGTCCCATATCTCATCGGAGTCAAGCGCGGCAAAGACCGTCTCGCCCTCGCCGATCAACCCGTTGACCAGCGTTTCCAAATTCGCCTGGTGGGCAGCCTCGAAGGTGGGGCCTTCACTCTGGCCGTGATCCGACAGCACGATCAGGTGATAGGGGCGCGGGGCATACTCAAGCGCCTTTTCGATGCGTGCAAAATAGCGGTCGGTTTCCCTCAGCACCTTGAAGGCATCTTCTGTCTGCATCCCGGCATAATGGCCCACATCATCGTAACCGGCATAGAGGGCGTAAACCGCGGGCAGCCCGCGCAAGAGGTCGCTGATCAC
>CAZYQJ010000309.1:0-6467 GCA_964649925.1 uncultured Litorilinea sp. | reverse complement strand
CGGGGTCGCTTGGTGGCACGCAAGGAGCACGGGGGAATACCGGTTCCCGTGCCGTCTGCATACCGCCAGCGGCACGGGGAATGAGGGGGGGCACCTTTTGGGGGAGGACGTCACACCTCGTATTGGCTGAGTGAGGCGTCTCCGGCGGCGACCCCGACCGGGTACATACTCGTCATCCAGTGATAGAAGTTGTCCCCGCTGGCGCGTAATTCCTCATACAACTGACCTGCCAGTTGGCGGCGCACTTCGGCGTAGGCCGGGTTGTCGATCTGGTTGACCATCTCCAACGGGTCCTCCACCAGGTCATACAACTCGTCTACATCCGGCGGGTTGATTACCAACTTGCGCGTGGCGGTGCGGATCATGCGCTGTGGGTAGGGGAAGTGGTGTCCGTGGAACTCGGCGATGATGTGATCGCGCCAGGCGGGCGGCTCGGCGCGGCTGGGTTCCAGGAGGGGGCGCAGGCTGCGCCCGTCAAAGTGCGCGGGAATGGGCGCGCCCGCGAGGTCCACAAAAGTGGCGGTCAGGTCGACGAGGTTGACAAAGCGATCCTCGACCACACCGCTGCGCCCGCCCGGCATCCGTACCACCAGCGGCACGCGATAGGTATCGTCATACATCGCCGGGCCTTTGTCCTGCATGCGGTGGCTGCCGACGAACGCGCCGTGATCGCTCCCAAAGATGACCACGGTCTCCTCGCGCAAGCCGAGATCGTCCAGGGTCGCCAGCACGCGCCCTACCTGCTCGTCCAACAGGGTGACATAGCCCCAGTAGGCGGCGATGATCTGCCGCCATTCGTCAGGGCTGAAGCTGTCAAAGGCCCAGTGGGCTGCGTAATGCTGCTGGACGCGCGGCTTATTGGCAAAGGTCTCAGCCATCGTTGCGGGCAGCGTGACCTGTTCGGGCGCATAGCGGTGGTAGTAGTCAGGCGGCAGGAAGTAGGGCAGATGGGGGCCGAACCACTGGCACGCCAGGAAAAAGGGGCGATCCTGCGCCGCATAGGCGCGCAACTGCTGGATCGCCTGGTCGGCGATGAAAGTATCAAACAGCCCGTCGGCAGGTCCATCATACAGCCCCGCAATGACGTTGGCTGGCTCCCCATTGGGGAAGCGCCCGCGTACCGGGTCACGCACCGAGAAAGGCGGCAGCCCTTTGGCTTCCAAGTACGCTTGATAGGCCGGGTGCTGAACCGGCGGCCCCCAGCCTGGAAAGTGCGGGCCGTCGAAGCCGTAATAGTCGGGGCCGCGTTCCTGGCCGATGTGCCACTTGCCGATTGTACCCACGTTGTAACCTGCCTGGCGCAGATCGTGGGCAAAGGAGGTCACATCGTCGGGCAGTTCGGTGAGATAGCCGACGTTGCGCTCAAAGTTCGCCAGAAGGCGGTGACGGTGGGGCATGACGCCGGTCAGGATTGAGGCGCGCGCCGGGGTGCAGATCGAAGTAGGCGTGTATGCCTGGCTAAAACGCACCCCCTCTGCGGCCAGGCTATCGATGTTCGGTGTTTGGCAGACCGAATTGCCATAACAGCCGAGGCTGTCTGCCCGCTGCTGGTCGGTGAAGAGAAAAAGGATGTTGGGTTGTCTGCTCATCAGAATTTGTCCCCGCTAGGTCGCTTGGCAGTGCAGCCAGCCGATGGCACGTGCGGGCAGGCGGATCGATAGCTGCGCGCCCGCTGCCGGTGACGGCTGCGCCTGGAAGACCACGCGCGCCGGGTCCAGGGGCGTGTTCACTTCACGCATGTGGCCGGTCATCACCTCAAAGCTGGCGGGTTCCAGACGCTGCCCCCCGGCGACTGCGAGGGTGATGTCCAGCGCGTCATGTGCATTTCTATTCACCAGCGCGAGCGTCACTATGCCATCACTCCGGCGTACAGCCACCGCATCCAGCCACGGCACGTTGGCGACGGTGGGCGCGGTGGCGATGCCGTCGGCGATATCATACCCCGGCCCCTGGTAGGTGATGGGCAGACGCACCCCTCCGCTCAATTCGGTGTAGCGCCGGATCACTTCGACCTGCGGGTCCTGGTAGATGAACGGGCCTGCCTTGCGCAGACAGCCGCCATGCAGCAGCGCGGTGGCGTTGGCGACGCGGATAACCTCCTGTTGGCGGATCGCCATGTTGAGGAAGAGCGCCGCCCAGATTGCGCCGCCCAGGTTGCCTACCTGTGGACGTCGCGTGTCGCCCAGGATGCCCCATTCGGTGATCGCCACGTCCACAGTGCGGTCGGGCGCTAGCTGTTGTGCCAGCGCGATCAGATTGGGCAGATCAATGGTTTCCCAGCGCCAGGGGTGAGCCATCAGGTCGTGCCACAACTCGACAAGGTTGACGTGCTGGTCGACCTGCTTTGTGTTGCCGGGCAGGGCGTGGAGGGCAATCGAAGAGACGTGCGGCCCGCCCTCGCGCAGCAGCGTTTCATGCCAGTGGTGATATGGCTCCACAAAGTCCTGGCAGCTGCCGGTCGCCAGGAGTTCTATCGTCGGGTCGACGGCGAGCATGGCATCGGCCCATTCGCGGTAGCGGCGGGCGTTTTCTTCAGCCCCGCAGTGGCCTGTCTGCCACACTCCATAGATCTCGTTGCCCACCTCCCACAGACGCACGTTGTAGGGTTCAGGGTGGCCGTCGGCGGCGCGACGCGCCCCCCAATGCGTGTCGGCTGCGCCGTTGACATACTCGACCCAGGCCGCCGCCTCCTCGGGCGTGCCGTTGCCGATGTTAACACAGAGATGCGGCTCTGTACCCACGAGTTCACAGAGGCGCAAGAACTCGTTGATGCCAAAGAAGTTGTCGTCAATCCCGCCCCAGTCGGTATTGGCGTTGGTCTGCCGCTGATCCAGGGAGCCGATGCCATCCCAAAAGTGATAGGTGCTGGTGAAGTTGCCGCCCGGCCAGCGCAGGGTAGGCGGCGCTAAGCGGCGAATTTCCGCCAGCATGTCGGGATCGAGCATGTCCACATGGTCGGCGGGCAGGAGCAGCGCCCGATCCACCCAGAGCGTGCCTGCGCCTGTGGCGATGATGCAGAAGTCCACCGGCTCCAACGGGCGCAGGGTGTTTTCCGGCAGGGTGAGGTTGAACTCGATCTTAGTCCATTGTTCGCCGGGCCAGGGCAGGACGCTTTCGACCAGGAGATCGCGCGGGGCGCTGCCCGACCGGCGGCGAAAGGCCACGCGCAGCGTGCCTTGCCCTGTCGCCTTGACCCAGAGGTGACCCTCGTAGGTGCGCTCACGTTGGTGCGGCGGGAAGATCCCTTGCGCCAGGATGGCCTCGCCGCCCGCGGGCTGAAGCCGGACTGACTGGCCGACACGACCGGGCTGCGTGCCGATCCCTGCACCGTGGGGTGCGACGGTCCAGGGCAAGGGGATGCCATAAACGGTTTCGTCGTCCAGGATCATCATGCCATAGCCGGTGGCGCGCAGGTGGGGCCGCCAACCCGCGTAGGCCTGGCGTGCGTCCTCGTCCAACAGATGCAGCCGTTCGGCGATGACGCCGTTCTCGCGCAGTTGCGCCAGATCTGAGGGCAGCAAATTATGGTTGATCCAGCGCGGGCTGGCGGCAAAGGTGGGATTGAGCAGCAGTTGCGCCAGCACGCCTCCCTGGATGGAAAAGCCTAGATGCTCCAAGAAGTTGCCAAACAGGCGCGGGCGGATCGGCATCGTGTCTGCTTCTTGAGGGCGCACCTCCAGACGGGGCGCGATATCGTCACGCCGGTCGATTCGGAATAGACGGTCTCCTGGGAAACTGGACATGATACGTTTCTCTCTCACTTTCACAAGCTAGAACGATTACGCGCTCGACCTGGCTAGCCTTTGAGTCCGGTGAGCGCAATACTTTGCAGGATCTGGCGTTGGAAGATGGCGTAGACAATGAGAACCGGGATGCTGGCGACGGCGGCCCCGGCCATGACCACCCCCATCTGCTCGGCTCCATAGGTGCCGCGCAACACCGTCAGCCCCACGGTCAGCGTGCGCATCTCCAGGCGGTTGAGGATGATCAACGGCCAGAACAGGTTATTCCAGGATCCGAGAAAGACAAAGATGACCATAGCGACCAGGCCAGACCGGATCAGGGGCAGGGCAATCTGCCAGTAGATACGCAGCCGTCCGGCTCCGTCGATGATCGCTGCTTCTTCCAACTCGCGCGGCAGGCTGAGAAAGAATTGGCGTAACAGAAAGACGCCAAAGACACCCGCGACCTCCGGCAGCACGACCCCTTGGTAGCTGTCGAGCCAGCCCAGATTGCGGACCAGCAAAAAGGTGGGGATCAGCGTCACCTGTCCGGGAACCATCAAGGCAAAGAGCAGCGAGTAGAAAAGCTGGTTGCGGCCAGGGAATTCCAGGCGGGCAAAGCCGTAGGCTGCAAGGCTACAGACCAGCAGGGTCAGGATGGTTTCACTAGTGGCGACGACGACGCTGTTGGTGAACCAGCGGCCTATCTGGAGGTCTGGCCGCGTGAAGATCTGAATATAGTTCTCCAGCGTGGGGGTATCGGGGAAGAAGCGCAGCGGCCAGCGGTAGATCTGGTTCTGGGGCGTGAAGGAAATCACCAGCATCCAATAGAAGGGAAACCCGACGATCACGCCCAGCGTGCAGAGCGCGGCGAAAAGGCTGGCTGTTGACCATGACCAGCGGCGGCGCACCTGTGACCCGGATTCCCGGCGCAATTGTTGTGATGGAAGTAATGTGCTCATCGTTGGCCGCCTTTCAGTTTGCCTCATCGGCTCCAGCGCCAAAGAAGCGCAACTGGATCAGCGTAAAGAAGAGGATCACTAACGCCAAACCGATGGCGATTGCGGTCCCGTAGCCCATGCGGTAGAAACGCCATGCGGTCTGGTAGAGGTACATGATCACCATAAACGAAGATCGCCCAGGTCCTCCTTCGGTCATGATGTAGGGCTGGCCGAAGATTTTAAAGTGGGAGATCAACTGCGTAATGGCGACAAACATGACAATGGGGCGCAGCAGGGGCAGGGTGATATAGCGGAAAAGCTGGAGATTGCCCGCACCGTCGATGCGTGCCGCCTCATAGAGCGTCTCCGGGATACCCTGCAACCCGGCCAGGTAGATCAGCATGGGAAAGCCAAAGGTCCACCAGATGGTGGCTACACTCAACATGGGGATGACCAGGCGCGGGCTGGAGAGCCAGGGAACCGCGGGCAGGCCGATCCACATCAATACGTAGTTGAGCACCCCAAACTGGGTGTTGAGGATCCACCCTAGGATGATCGCCATCACCGCCACGGAGAGCACAACAGGCGCATAAAAGAGGACGCGGAATAGGTCGCGCCCTGGCAGGGGCCGGTTGACGGCGAGTGCGACGAGCAGTGCAAAGACGGCATTGCCCGCGGCAGTCAGCAGCGCAAAGAGGATGGTGTTGCGCAGACTCAGCCACCAGAGGCTGTCGTTGAACAGGTCTATATAGTTTTGCAGCCCGATGAACTCATGCCGCTGCGCCAGGATCTCCCAGTCGAACAGGCTCATGTAGACGCTGTAAAAGATCGGCCCCAGGGTAAAGATGCAAAAGAGCAGCAGAAACGGGAGCACAAACAGAAAATTGCCGAAGTACCAACGCCAGCCTTTCCAAGTGCCGGACACGGCGGCTGTGGCGGGAGAGGGCTGGCGCGTCTGTGGGTGGACGGTCATGAGTCGCCTCGTCGTGAACTGGCAACGCGTTGGTTGCAGGTGGATGCAGGTATAGCGTGCCTTGGGGCGCAACTACGCCTGCATCCACAGCCGGATATCAGGCCGGGCGGTTACCGCTCGGCGCGGTCCAAAACGTCCTGAACTCGCTCATTCGCCACGCCCAACGCCTCTTCTGGGGTGGTGACATTGTTCCATGCGCCATCCACTTCCGGTTCCCAGGCCGCGGCAATCTCTTGCTTGAGGGCGTGCGGCGTCTCCAGACGGCCCTGGTTGTTGAAGCTCTCGGCAAAGACCAGAACGGCGCGATCTTCTTCAGGATCCAGTTGTTCCTGGACCGAGTAGCGGGCAGGGACCTGGCCGGAGTCGGCCCAGGTGAGGCCGTTATCGGAGAGATAGGTAATGAAGCGCTTGGCTGCTTCCAGGCGTTCGCCTTCGATGGTGGCGGGCATGTGCAGGACATGGCTGCTCATGCGTGCGGCGGGCTGGCTGCCCATCTGGATCATCGGCCAGACATCCCAGTTCAGGCCGCTGTCGCGCATGAAGTTGAGTCCCCATGTACCGTAGGGCAGGATCGCCAGTTGGCCTGCGCCAAATGCCTGGAGCGCGTCAAACCCGCTGGGCGGCGGCGAGACCTGTTCGGTGTAGATCAAGTCGTAGAGATACTGCATGGCGGCATGGGCTGGCTCCTCGTTCAGCATGGCCGTGCCGTCCTGGAAGACATCGCCGCCAAACTGCCAGAGGACAGTCTGGTAGGTGTTCTTGGGGTTGTTGACAGCAAAGCCCCACTGGGTAACCTGGCTGGCATCGAAGTCTGCGTCTCCGGGATGATTG
>CAZYQJ010000308.1:0-6479 GCA_964649925.1 uncultured Litorilinea sp. | reverse complement strand
CAATGGCGCGCCAGGCTGAGGCCGAGCGCGAAAAGCGCGCCAAGATCATCCATGCCGAGGGCGAGTTGCAGGCATCCGAAACCCTGGCGCAGGCAGCGCGCGCCATGGCGATGGAAACCGGCGCACTGCAACTGCGCTATCTGCAGACGCTCAACGACATCGCCGCTGAGCATAACAGCACAATCATCTTCCCGCTGCCGATCGAGCTATTCCAGGGAATTATCGGGAACATGACCGGCGGCAATGGTTCGGGTGGGCGCGGCACGTCGTCCAATGGCGGTGCGCCCTAGAAGTGCCGCCCATGACAAATCATCGCCCACAAGACTTGACCGTTGACCGCGCCGCCGGGACGTTAACCGTTCTCTGGCAGGACGGCCATCACAGCACCTATGCGTTGCGCTGGCTGCGCGCCAACTGCCCCTGCGCCACCTGCCGGGAGCAGCGTCGCGAAGCGGCCATGCAGGTCGATACGCTGACCCTAAGCGCCGGGCCGCCGCCCAGCACCGAGATCGTGAACGCCGAACTGGTGGGCAACTATGCCGTGCGCTTTACATGGGCTGACGGCCATGACACGGGCATCTATGTCTTTTCCGCCCTGCGTCAAAGCTGCCCATGCACCGAGTGCAACCCGTCCGGCCCGCCGCCGCTCTTGCCGGATGACTGATCTGGGGAGAAACACGCGCCGCATTCGACTCGTTTTGCCTTCAATATAAACGTCGCTCACAGACACAGACAACCGGACGGTATTAAGCTGGTCAGACACGCAAACTACCGGCATATGCCGGGTATGCCGTCTGTAAAGCCCTCTGCAAAAAGGAGTTCATGTGGGTAATTCACTGGTTCTATTTCGCCTATTTGACATCGAGGTGCGCGTCCACTGGTCGTTTGTGCTGATCCTGGCCTATGGCGCGTTCATCTACAGCGCCGGGCCTGCAGGGCCATTGGCAGGCGCGATCTACGGGGTGCTGGTGATCCTGCTGCTCTTTGTCTGCGTTACCCTGCATGAGTTCGGCCATTCGCTGGTCGCCCGCTACTACAAGGTCAACGTGGGGAGCATCACGCTGCTGCCCATCGGCGGCGTGGCGAGCCTGGAACGGATGCCCGACAAGCCCATGCAGGAGTTTTTGATCGCGCTGGCCGGGCCAGTGGTCAACTTCGTGCTGGCCGCGCTGCTGCTTCCGTTGGCGATCCTGGCCGTAGGCATGGAAGTGCGAGCGGGCAATTTGCAGGGGGGGATGGGCGAAATCCTGCTGCGGACCATGACCGGCATGCTAGAACCGAGTGTGACCAACCTGCTGGTCTATCTGCTGGCGACGAACGTTTTGTTGGGGTTGTTCAATTTGCTGCCTGCCTTCCCGATGGATGGCGGGCGCATCTTGCGGTCGCTGCTGGCGATGACAATGTCCTATGTCCAGGCCACACGGGTCGCCGTGACGGTGGGGCGTGTCTTTGCCGTGTTGATGGCGATCTGGGGGATCTTTGGCGGCGGCATCATCATGCTGCTGATTGCCTTCTTCATTTACGTGGGCGGCGGCGCAGAACGTGAGGCGGTAGAGAGCCGCGCCGTCCTCAAACATGTCACCGCCGATCAAGCCCTGACCCACGATGCGGTCAACCTCTACGCCAGCGAACGGTTGAACCGCGCCGTCGACCTGATCATGAACAGCTACCAGACCGATTACCCGGTGCTGGATTTAGGCGGCAACTTCATCGGCGTCTTGACCCGCCCACGGCTGATCGCGGCGCTTCGGGAACACGGCCCAGAGGCGCGTGTGGTGGATGTCATGGTACGCGCCGATCAAGTGCCGGTCGTCGCGCCGACCACCACGCTCGATGAAGTCTGGGAAAAGATGGCAACCGGCGGCAACCGGGTCGCGGCGGTCAAACAGCAGGGCCAGTTCATGGGCATTATCACCCTGCAAGACCTGAGCGAAGTCTTCAGCGTGTTGGGCGCGGCGATGGCCGGGGGCAGCACCCCCACAGCCTTTGGCGCTCCGCCCATCGTGAGCGAGAGCGAGGATCAACGCGCATCGGGGCGCGCCGCCGATGTCTGAGTTTCACACCGGCGACAGCGTGATCTTCTACGAGATCCTCGAGCCGGATGCGCCCGCCGCGCGCGGCACGGTCGTTTTGATCCACAACTTCATGAGCGCCGCACGCGCCGCCTGGGGGTCGATTGCGGCGGATCTGCAGGGCCAGGGGTATCGCGTGGTGCTGCCCGACCTGCCCGGTCATGGCCGCTCAACGGGCTACCCGCCCGATTTCAGCCATCGCGTCATGGCGCAACAGGTGGCAGACTTGATCGACGCCGAGGGGATCCAGCAGCCGCACCTGGCCGGATGCAGCGCCGGGGGCATGGTGGCCCTGTGGATGGTGCACGATCACCGGCTGGATCCCCCCACCCTGACGCTGGTCAGCACGACCTACAGCGTCAACCCGGCGACCACCGGTGTCGTCGCTTCGCTGGACCCGGAGTCGTTTCGCGCAGGGCGATCCTGGTTGGAGGCAACGGCCCCCCTGCATGACGTCCATCAGGGAGAAGGCTATTTCAACAATACGCTGCTGCCTGGCTTTCGCAAGTTGACCCCGGAAACGGCCATTGATCTGGAGCCATCGGCGCTGTCCGCCATGACCATGCCCGCCTGTATCATCCACGGTGATGAGGACGAGATCCTCCCGGTGGAACTGGCGCACCAGCTTGCCGATGGGCTGCCCAACAGCGAACTGCACCTGGTCCCCGGCCAGAGCCACGCCCTCATCTTCCGCCAGCCATGGAAGGTGAGCGGCATCATGCAAGACTTTCTCGCCCGGCACGTCGTAGCCGAGACGAACTAGCACGCTTACCGGCCCGTACAGCCGGTTCCCATATCAACGCGACAGCCGGTACAGTCATAGGACCGGCTGTTCTAGCCGTTCTGTCCCCCCGGCAGCCTACTACAGCGATGTCCAAAAACCTTATGCCCACACCACGAACGATCAAACTTGCCCCCTCGATCCTGACTGCCGACTTCGGTCATCTGGCCGAGGAGATCCGCGCCGCCGACCGCGGTGGCGCAGATTACATCCATCTGGACGTGATGGACGGGCACTTTGTGCCCAACATCAGTTTTGGCCCGGCCCTTGTGCAGACGGTGCGCGGCCTCACCCAACTGCCGCTTGACGTACACCTGATGATCGAAGAGCCGGATCGCTATCTCTCCGAGTTTGCCGAGGCGGGCGCCAACATCCTGACCGTGCATGTGGAAGCCTGTGTCCACCTGCACCGCACCGTCCAGCGTATCACCGAACTGGGCTGCCGCGCCGGGGTCACGCTCAACCCGGCGACCCCCGTCGAAACGCTGCGCGAGATTTTGCCCTTTGTGGATATGGTCCTGGTGATGAGCGTCAACCCCGGCTTTGGATCGCAGCGGTTTATCGAAACCACGACGAACAAACTACGCCGGGTGCGGCGCATGGTGGACGACCTCAACCCCTTGTGTGATGTGGAAGTGGATGGCGGCATCGGCGTACACAACATTGATGATGTGGTGCGTAACGGGGCCAATGTGCTGGTTGTGGGGAGTGCCGTCTTTAATGACCGTGCGTCAATCGCCGAGAATATTGCCGCGCTGCGGAAAGCGGCGCAGCGCGGGCGGTGGCAGGAAGTCTAGCCGGGCCAGTGCTGCCAGAGCGTCACCATCTGATAGATAAACGGGAGTACAAACAGCGGGCTGTCCATTCGGTCGAGCATCCCGCCATGACCGGGAAAGACATGCCCGCTGTCCTTAACCCCTACCTGACGCTTAAGGATGCTGATCGAGAGGTCGCCAAAGAGCGCCAGCACCCCGCAGAACAGCCCGAGGGCGGCCCCAAACCAGGGGCTGTGCGTGGCCGACAGGGGCGAGAGCATGACCACCCCTATCGCCACCACGACGGCCCCTGCCCAGCCGCCAAGCGTACCCTCCCAGGTCTTTTTGGGGCTGATGCGCGGCCAGAGCTTGTGACGGCCCACCGTCACGCCGACAAAATAGGCGAAGGTGTCGTTGCCCCAGGTCACCAAAAAGCCAAAGAGCATCCACCACAGCCCATTATCCACATAGCGCAGGGCCAACACCTGCCCCATCAACACGCCGATGTAGAGCGCGCCCATGGCCGTGGCAAACCAATGGTTGATCGGTTTTTCACGCGTGCGCAGGGATTCGGCCAGGGTGAGGATGATGCCTGCCATCAGCACCAGCGAGAGGGGCAGCACATCGGGCCAGATGGCAGCGCCCATCAGCGCAACCATCCACACCGTGCCCACGGCGCGGTTGGGCTGATAGCCGCCGATCGTCACCAGATGGTAAAACTCCAGCACACCCGCCACGGCAATTGCCCCAAAAACCACCGCGATCCAGACCCCGCCAAGCCAGACCGGGATCAGGATCATGGGCAGAGCAATCAGCCCCACGACAATGCGCTTCTTCATGGCGCGTAGCTCGTTTAGAAGAGGGAGGGGCTAGGTCTGTTGGAGTACACGGCCAAAGCGACGTTCCCGTGCATTAAATTCGACCAGTGCCTTGTACAACTCCTCTTCATCAAAATCCGGCCAGTAGGTCGGCGTGGTGTAGTACTCGGCGTAGGCCGACTGCCAGATCAAGAAGTTGCTGAGCCGCCACTCGCCGCCCGTGCGGATGATCAGGTCGGCGTCAGGCAGGTCGCCGGTATACAGATAGCGGCTAAACAACTCTTCTGTCAAACTCTCCGGGGGGATCCCATCGGCGACAACCTGGCGCACAGCGTCCAGGATCTCGGCGCGACCGCCGTAGTTGAAGGCCACGTTGAGGATGATGCGGTCGTTGTGCTGCGTCACCTCCAGGGCATGGCGGATCTGCGCCTGTAAGTCTGGGTTGATCCCGGCCATGCGCCCGCTGTGGCGGATCTGCACGCCGTTCTTGTGCAGTTCGCCCAACTGGCGCTTGATCGTCAGACTCAGCAGTTGCATCAGCCCTGTCACTTCGTCCAGTGGGCGCTGCCAATTCTCGGTCGAAAAGGCGTAGATGGTCAGCACCTTGATGCCATAGCGCACGCTGGCTTCCAGCACACGGCGGATATTGTCGACACCGGCTTGATGACCGGCCAGGCGTGGGCGTCCGCGGGCCTTTGCCCAGCGTCCGTTGCCATCCATAATGATGCCCACATGATAGGGCACGGTGTGCAGAGGTGCATGATTGTTCAATTCGTTGGTCATGGCGGGTGGTCTACTGCCTCCTCGTCTGAACCGGATCCGCCGGCCCAGGACGAAAATGGCCCTGCCAGGGGCGAAAAAGAAGGGGTGAGCAAGCACCCACCCCCGGCAAACGCAAACGTTCAATGCGATTGGCTGCCACACCCCAGCGCGTGGCGAGATGTCACACGCGGCCGGCGACGCCTGTTGATCTGGCTGCGGACCGCTCTTGCTTGGCGAATGCCAGGTCCATCGCAGCACGGCTGGGCGCAGCGACTTAGATCGTCATGATCTCCTGGTCTTTTTCGTGAGCGATCTCGTCGACGAGCTTAACAAACTCGTCGGTCTTTTGCTGAATGCGCTCCTGGCCGCGGTGCAGTTCATCCTCGGAAATCATACTTTCCTTCTGCAACTCACGCAAGTCATGAATGGCATCGCGCCGGATATTGCGAACGGCGACACGGGCTTCTTCTGCCCGGCGGGAAACGGTCTTGGTCAACTCGCGACGTCGCTCCTCCGTCAGCGGCGGGATCATCAGCCGGATTTGCTGCCCGTCGTTGTTGGGGTTCAACCCCAAATCCGACTTGGCAATAGCTCGCTCAATGGCGCTCAAATCCGATTGGCTGTAGGGCCGGATCAAGATGGTCTGGGCTTCCGGCACAGAGATCGTTGCCAACTGCTGTAACGGGGTGGGCACGTTGTAATAGTCTACCATGATCCGATCCAGCAACGCAGGGGAGGCACGCCCGGTTCGAATCGAGCGCAAGTCACTGCGAAGCGCCTCGACTGCTTTGTCCATGCGTTCTACAGCGTCTGCCAAGACATCATTGATCATTGCCTACTCTCCTGCCGAGGTCGTATCGATAGAGCGATATAGAATGACCCTATTCTAGCAAACAATGGTGCGGATGAAAACTCTCACTCAGAACAAGCCGGATCGATCATCAGGCAGCGATGACCGTGCCGACCGGCTCCCCAAAGACTACCTTCTCCAACGCCCCTTCCTGCCACAGGTCGACGACGCAGATGGGCAGGTCGTTGTCCATGCACATCGCCATGGCCGTGCTGTCCATGACGCCGACACGCATGTTGAGCGCATCGATATAGGTCAGCCGTTCAAAGCGCCGCGCGTTGCGGTTGAGCTTGGGGTCGCTGTCATAGACGGCGTCGACTTTGGTCGCCTTGACCAACACTTCGGCGTCGATCTCCATGGCGCGCAGCGAAGCCGCTGTGTCTGTGGTGAAATAGGGGTTGCCTGTCCCCGCGCCAAAGATCACCACGCGCCCCTTCTCCA
>CAZYQJ010000307.1:5191-6486 GCA_964649925.1 uncultured Litorilinea sp. | reverse complement strand
GTTGGCGTGAACCCCACGGATGAGACAGGGAGCTGAGGTGGGGTCGGCGTGGACAGTGCCTGCGCGAACGCCGCTGGTGGACAATGGCCGAGGGCAACGGGCAGGCGTTTGTGATTGTACACGTCTTTTCCAAACCGTTCAATCGGTTCATGCGCGTGCCATGCTGTCCGGTCGCCAGACTGTTTCTTGCAGCCAGTCCGGGACAGCGGGCTGGCTGTGATTAACTTATCAAATTAGGTGCAAAATCTATCGTTTCATATTTGCGATGGGGCGTCTTTGTTGTATTATCTGAATCCCCCTCTAGCTCTCACCTCATGTTACACGAAAGGAAACTGCCATGAACAGCGCACGTGTAGCGATGGAGCGACGTAGAGGTCATGTGCGTAGGCTGGTCAAGTTGTGGATGATCGGGCTGGCCTGTCTTGCGGCAGCCCTGCCGCTGACAGCCTGGGCCGCCGTTACTTCCTCAGTCAGTGGCGGAGTGCTGACGGTGGACAGTGACGCCGATGATGCCATTACGATCGACTGTCAAGCCGGCAACGTCAAGATCAACAATGCAGACCCAGGCACGGGGCCAGAAACCTGTGCAGCCATCACGGCCATTGTCGTCAACGGTGGTCCCGGCGACAACACCGTGGACCTCAGTGGGGTGGCTGTAGCGGACTTCACCGCCTTAATCTCAACGACGGTCAGCGGCGGCGCGGGCGTCGATACCATCACCGGAAGTGAGGTGGCAGACACGCTGGTCGGCGACCAGGGCAATGATGTGAAGAGCGGCGGGCCGGGTATTGACACCCTCATCTGGAACAACGGCGATGGCTCCGACATCATGGATGGCGACGAAGACGACGATACCGTCGAAGTCAACGGCGCAGGCGCGGGCGATGCCTTTGAAATTGGCCCGGTAGGCTCGCGCGTCGCCTTCACACGCACCAATCTGGGCCTCTTCACACTCGACATTGACAGCGAAAATCTGATCGTCAACGGCCTCGACGGCGATGACATCATGACCGGTACCCTGGGCCTCAGCGGCTTGATCAGCATGACCCTCAACGGCGGCAATGGCAATGATACATTGACCGGAGGGGATGGGGATGATCGGCTCAACGGGGATGCAGATAACGACACGTTGATTGGCTTCCGGGGCAGTGATGTGATGAACGGTGGCCCCGGCATCGATACCTTGATCTGGAACAACGGTGACGGCTCCGACATCATGAACGGAGATGAAGACGACGACACGGTCGCGGTCAACGGTGCGGCCGGCGAATCGACGCTCGTCGCGCAGGTGATCG
>CAZYQJ010000307.1:0-5181 GCA_964649925.1 uncultured Litorilinea sp. | reverse complement strand
TGAAGACACACGCGGGCGATCAGTTTGTGGCTATCGCGGTCAACGGTGCGGCGGCAGGAGACGCATTCGAGATAGGATTGGTTGGAGCGCGCGTTGCCTTCACACGCACCAATCTAGGACCTTTTACGCTCGACATCGACAGCGAAAACCTAGTCGTCAATGGTTTGGATGGCGACGACATCATGACTGGCACCGTCGGTCTCAGCGGCTTGATCAGCATGACGCTCAATGGAGGGAATGGCAATGATACGCTGATCGGCGGAGACGGGATCGATCGGCTGAACGGGGACGCAGATAACGATACGCTCGTTGGCTTTCGAGGTAATGACTTGATGAACGGTGGTCCCGGCATTGACATCCTCGTCTGGAATAACGGCGACGGTTCCGACACAATGGATGGCGAGGACGGCGAGGACACGGTTGAGGTGAACGGCGCAGCAGCCGGTGATGTCTTTGAAATTGGCCCGGTAGGCTCACGCGTTGCCTTTACGCGCACAAATCTGGGTCTCTTCACACTTGACATCAGCGCCGAAAACCTGGTGGTCAATGGCCTGGACGGCGATGATGTCATGACCGGCACAATCGGGCTCAGCGGCTTGATCACTATGACCCTCAATGGCGGCAACGGCAACGACCTGCTCACCGGGGGTGATGGAGACGACCGGCTCTATGGCGATGCGGACAATGATACACTCGTTGGTTTCCGGGGCAGTGACCTGATGTACGGCGGCCCCGGCGACGACCGGCTGATCTGGAATAACGGCGACGGCTCCGACGTCATGAACGGCGACGAGGGGACCGATGTCGTCGAGGTCAACGGCGCAGCAGCGGGCGATGCCTTTGAGATCAGCCCGGATGGTTCACGGGTTGCCTTTGAGCGTACTAACCTTGGCCCTTTTACGCTTGACATCAGCGCCGAGGTCCTTGAAGTCAACAGCGGCGACGGCGACGATACCATCAACGCCATCCCGCTGCCAGAGACGCGCATCGACATCGACGGCGGCGAGCCATCCGCCAGCGACAGTTTGACCGTTGATGCGCAGGATCAGATCGTGACTCAGACGCCGGACACGATCCTTGTTCAGGGCCGACAGCCGATCACGTTTGTGGATGTCGAACAGGTGACAATCCTGAATGCACGCCACGCCCTATATCTACCGATTGTCTTCAAGGAAGCCATCTACTAGCGCCCCAGGGGCATAAGGCGATAGAGACGCCTCTCTGTTCCCATGTCCTCGGCACGAACCGACAGCCACACTTGACTTAGGCTTGTGCCGGGGACATGGGGCATGACATCAGCCTATCCCTCTGATTCTGCTGCGGTCCCCCTGTTGAGGCCACGGTGCGCGCCGGGTCTGGCCGCAATGCCCTTATCCATTAGCCAACATATTCTGCCCACGCTACACGCCGGTTCGTTTGACACTGGCAGCAAACTCTGTCGGGCTTGCGCCCATAAAGCGACAAAAGGTGTTATAGAAGGTACGATAGTTGCCGATCCCGACCATGTCGGCGATCTGTTGCATCCCCCAGACGCCTTCCTGCAAATAGCGCGCCGCGCGCTCCATGCGCAGCCGTCCCACGTACTCGCTGAAGGTCTGGCCGGTTTCACTGCGAAAGACGGCACTGAAGTAGTTGGGATGCAGCCCGGCAACGGCAGCCGCGCGCCCCAAGTCATAAGGCTCAGCCAAATGCCCGTGTAGGTCGTCGATCACACGTTGGATCTCCGGGCGCAGGCCCAGCCGCCCGGAAGCCACCATCAGGGTGCTGGCAATCTGGCTCGCCCACATCCGCAAGCGGCTGGCGGTTGCCAGTTTCGCAACCTGGATGGGCCAAACAGCCAATTCCCAGCGTGATACCTCACCCCCCAATCTTTCCACCTGCTTCTGGATCAGGTGCAGGATCAACATACGTGCAATCTCCGGGTCGACGCACTGCTGGCGGCAGCGTGTGATCGCTGCCACGACCAGGCTATCAAGCTGTTCCAAGAGACTGCCCTGCCCCGTCAATGGGCAAACAGCGAGTCGTTCAAAATCCGCCAAGACATCAGGTTCCAGTTCGCACCATACCGCTCTGGGCAAGAGTAGATCCTCCTCGAAATAGAACCGTGCGCTCAGGGCATGTTCTGCCTCACGCAGCGCCGTATCCAGGTTGCCCAAGTCGGGATGGATCTGGCTCAGCCCGGCATCCACCGTGTAACGCGGGTGCAGCGTCGCCCGTACACGGCGGAGTATGTCCTGCATCGTAGAGATCGCCGTGGCGGGATCCACATTGGCGACCAGAGCATAACGATCCTTCGCCTGTTGATCCAGGTGCGGGACTGCCCAGAGTGCCGACTCCAACTCGGTGCAGGCTGCGTCGAGCACCTCTTGAATGCGTAGACTAAGTGCCAAGTCAGCGCTCTCCTTTGGCTGTTCTGACGCCACCTCACCCTCACGCACATGGATCAGCATCGTGACACACGGGGCGTTCATAAGGGGCAGCCGCAGCCGACGGCGCTCGGTGTTCAGTTTGGAGAGGGACGGCATCCCCGTCAGCAGCACCTGGGCCAGCCATTGCCGTTGGAGTGTACTGAGTCTGGCCTGGCTGCGTTTCCACTCAATGCGTTGGCGCGCCTGGGTCAGTTTGTCCAGGAGTTCATCCGGCGTGGTCGCCGCCTTGACCAGATAGTCAACCGCGCCCAGTCGCAGGGCGCGCTGCGCATACTCAAACTCCTGATGACAGGTCAGCAGGATGCAGTTCGCATACGGCACATCCTTGCTCAAGCAGGACAGCACCTCAAGGCCGTCCATGCCGGGCATCGTAATATCGAGCAGGATGAGGTCCGGGTGGAGTTGGCGGCAGCGTTCGAGCGCAGTTTCACCATCCCCCGCGTCGCCAATCCACTGCATATCGATTTGATGCCAGGGAAAGCCCTCCGCAAAATAGTCACGGACGATTTGTTCGTCGTCCACGACAAAAACCGTCAACGGTTTGCTCATCACACTTACTCCTTGGCAAGCAGTCGCTCGTTCTGCCATTGCTGGGCCAATGCCAAGAACGGCTCTACCTGTAGCTCCGACGTGTCTTCCTGATCTGGCTCCCATTCCAGCGGCAGCCGGACGGTTACTTGCGTCCCCGTTCCATTGCCTGCCGCCGGGTGCGGCGACTCAATCGTAAGTGACGCCGCGCTGCCGTAGTGAAGGGCCAGCCGCTCACGTACATTCCGCAGCCCCATGTGGGTATGCCCGTCATCAGGCCGGGCTTTCTGCGCGTCCAGCCGCTGCACATCAAAGCCGGGGCCATTGTCGGTGATCTGGAGTTCGAGCAGGTCATCCCTCCGGCGGGCGCAGATCTGCAAGACGCCCGCGTCTGCCCGCTGGGAGACGCCGTGGAGGATGGCGTTTTCTACTAGCGGTTGAAGGCTGAGTTTGAGAAGTTTGCAGCGACCTAGCCCCGGCTCAATCATATAGATCACCTGGAACGTGCGGCCATAGCGGATGTGTTGGAGACGTACATAGTGCTCCATGAACGCCAACTCCTCCGCCAGCATGACCTTCTCCTCTACCCATCTGTTGTCTGTGGGTTGCTGTGGGTGGTTTCTGCCAAACGTGTAGGAGAGCACACAGGTCAACGACTGGATCATGTCATAGACATCACGCGTGCGGCCTAAGGCTGCGGAATGACCGATGGCATTGAGCGTGTTGTACAGGAAATGAGGCTTGATCTGGGCTTGGAGGAGGCGGATTTCGGCGTCCTTCTTCGCTTGCTCCGATTCACGCAGTTCATCAAGCAAGGCGCGAATGCGCGCCATCATGCGGTCGAAAGCCGTCGCCAGATCACCGATCTCATCATTGCGCTGGGGGATGTGCATCCCTTCCAAACGGCCTTTTTGCACGCGTGCCATTTCCTGGGTGAGTTGCTCAAGTGGGCGGGCAAAGTAGCGCGCCACAAGCCAGGCCAGCGCCAGGCTCACCAACCCCACCAAAAACAGCAACCCCAAGCTGGTCCGTCCGACCAGTAAACGTCCTTGCTGGATCGCCCGGTTGCTGAAGATCAGGATCGGTCGCCATCCATAGGGTGTCGGCGTGTCCGCCAAAATCGAAAAAGACTCGTCAGCGATGGTGACCTGGTGGAGTTCTCCTGGCGGCGCGCTGAGTATCGCGTCCATGATCTCCGGTTCGGTGTGCAGGCGATTCGTGCTCAGCCGGTATCCAAGCAGCGGATTGGTGTGATCTGCGACGACCAGCGTCCCTGCCTGTGTGACGACCAACAGCGTGGAGTTATCGTCAAAGCTGAGCGTCGGGAGCGCGTTCTTGATCAAGGTCAAGAGGGGAATGTCCATCGCCACGATCCCTGGGCTTGTGCCGTCGTCCAGGTAGACGCGTGTCGCCACCGTCACCGTCCAGTGCGAGAGGCGCGAGCGGTAAGGTTCGGTCCACACCAGACCGAGCCGATCGCCTAGCCGCGCCGCCATGTCGGGAGCCACTAAAGGACCCAGGGCGCGCACATAGGGGCGAGGGACGCCCACCATCTCGCCGTCATTGCGAATCAGATACAAGCTGCCGATCAGCGGGTGATAGGTCCGGTAGGTCTCGAACACCGACTCCACCCGCGCGTTGCTCAGATCCCAAAGCTCCTGGTTGGCGGCCACGGAGAGCAGCAGCGACCCCATGCGCTCCTGGAGCACAGACAGGCTGCGCCCTGTGTGCTGCACCAGATCGGTCATCAGCGCCGTTTGCCCGGCAGTCACCACTTGTGCGCTGTTGCGATAGGTGGACCAGGCTAGACTAGCCAGCGCACCGACCAACAGCGTAAAGGTCGCTATCATCAATTTCACACTAATGCCAAGGCGCGGGCGCGGCAGGCTCATGCGTGTTTGGTTCCTTTCCGGCAACAATCGAGCAAGTGGACATTGGCGACCGGCATTTCAGCGATCCCGTCAGATTCCAGGGGTCGATGCACCTGATACATGGGGAAGACGCATTCTAGGCGGTTATCTGAAGAATTTGCATATGTATCTTAGCGATTTGCATTGACTATGTCCACATCGCGACCTATAGTCAAATCGTTGTAGCCATCCTTCCCAACCAACCTGTTCAACGTTTGTGACCGCCCGAAAGAAATCGCTATGTCCGTGATTGCTAGTGAAAAAGCAGTCCAGCCACAGCGCAGGCTGCTGGTTAGCCGTGTACGCACTTTTAC
>CAZYQJ010000306.1:0-6499 GCA_964649925.1 uncultured Litorilinea sp. | reverse complement strand
GATCTCGCCCAAGCACGTGATAAAGCCATCGAGGCATCCCGGCTGAAATCCGAATTTCTCGCCAATATGAGCCATGAAATCCGCACGCCGCTCAACGGCATCATCGGCATGGCTGGCCTGCTGTTGGATACCCCGCTGACCGCCGAACAACGCGAGTTTGCCGAAACCATTCACACCAGCAGTGATACGCTGCTCAACATCATCAACGAGATCCTCGACTTCTCCAAGATCGAAGCGGGGCGTCTAGAGTTGGAAGAACGCGCCTTTGTGCTGCGCGCCTGTCTGGATACGCTTGAACTGCTCGCCCCCAAAGCCGCCTCTCGTCAGTTGGAGCTAGCCTACGCCATTGACCCACAGACGCCAGAGGTCGTGCTTGGCGATGAGACCCGGCTGCGCCAAATCTTGGTCAACCTGATCGGCAACGCTGTAAAATTCACCCCCTCCGGCGAAGTCTTTGTCTCCGTCAACCAGCGCGCCGCCGGAACCGATGGCCTTCTCCTGGAATTTGCCGTGCGCGACACAGGCATCGGCATTCCCGCCGACCGTCTTTCCAAGCTGTTCCAACCTTTCACCCAGGTCGATACATCCACCACGCGACACTTTGGCGGCACAGGTCTGGGGCTGACCATCAGCAAGCGGCTAGCCGAATTGATGGGCGGAACGATGTGGGTGGAAAGCGCCAGCGGAAGCGGCTCCACCTTTTATTTCACGCTGCGCGTGCATGAAGGCCCTGCCCATCTCAACCCACGCCCCCTGCGCGATCTCACAGCCTTGCACGATAAGCGACTGTTGATCGTCGACGACAACGCCACCAGCCGCGTCCTGCTCGAAGGCTACGCCACAGCCTGGGGGATGTCTTATGCCAGCTTTGCCAGCGGGCCGGACGCGCTTAACCAGGTGGCCGCACACCCGCCCTTTGACCTGGCAATCCTGGACATGCACATGCCCCGTATGGATGGCATGGCGCTTGCCGCTGCGCTGCGCCAACTCCCTGCCTACCAGGAACTGCCGATCCTGTTGCTGACCTCAGTCGTCAGCCCCATACCACGCAACACCCCTACGCCAGCCACCGCACAGCTGACCAAACCAGTAAGGATGCATCACCTAGCCCATGCCCTGCTGGATATGCTGCAACCCAGTGTAGACGTGTCTCCAGGCAGTTCTCCGCCCCTATCCACGGGTGCGTTCGACCGCATGGCAGAACGCTACCCGCTGCGGATTCTGCTGGCGGAAGACAACCTGCTCAATCAAAAAGTGGCGTTGCTGATGCTAGAACGGATTGGCTACCAGCCCGATCTGGCCGTCGATGGCCGCCAAGTGTTGAGCGCCATCGCACAACAGCATTATGATGTAATCCTGATGGATGTGCAGATGCCGGAGATGAACGGCATCGAAGCCACCCAGCGGATCCGGCGTGAAGTGCCGCCGGAACGCCAACCCTATATTATTGCCATGACGGCCCATGCGCTGGAAGGTGACCGTGAACTCTGTCTGCGTAGCGGCATGAACGACTATGTCAGCAAACCTGTCCGCATCGAAAGCCTCTATTTTGCGCTACAACGCATGCACGAGCGCCGAAACCCTGGTTCAGTCGTCATCACGAATTGAGTGCCATGGATTCTCCAGTTCACATCTTGATTGTCGATGATACTGCCAGTCTGCGACAACTCTACGCAGCCGTCTTAACGCGCGCCGGCTACGCAGTGCTAGAAGCCGCCACCGGCAAGGACGCGAGAGAACTTATCCTCACACGCCACCCCGATATCGTACTGCTCGACCGTGTACTACCCGACGAGGACGGCAGCGAACTGTGCGCATGGATCAAAGCAACCCCCCAGTGCGAATCCACCTACGTCATCCTGATCTCTGGCCTCAAGACCAGTGATGACGAGCGCCTCAGCGGGCTGGAGGCAGGCGCAGATGATTACATCGTCAAGCCCGTTGAAAAACGTGAACTTCTGGCGCGCGTCAAGGTGGCCGTCCGCCTACGCACTGCGCTGCGCGCCCTTGCCGAAAGCGAAACCCAGTTCCGCACCCTGACAGAGAACGCGCCGGATGGCATCCTGCGGCTCGACACCCAGGGCCGTCCCATCTACGTCAACCCTGGGCTGGAGCGTATTCTTGGCGTCTCCCCCAATTTGCTCTTTCAAAGCTCGCGAGAGGAACTCGGCATCCCCAACGAGTTGGCAGAACGCTGGTATACCGAGTGCCAGGCAGTTGTCGCTGACCGCCGCCTGCGGCGTGCAGAGTTTGCTTTACCCTCGCCCGAAGGCACGCGCTACTATGACGTCCAGTTTGTGCCGGAATTCAGTGAATCGGGCGCGGTGACTTCCATCCTGGCGGTGCTGCGTGACTTCACCGAACGACGGCGCAGCGAACAGGCTATCGCCCGGCTCGCCGGTGTGGTAGAGCAGGCCGTCGAGGCCGTCATTATTACCGACGAGCAGGGGACCATCGAATTTGTCAACGCCGCTTTTGAGCGGATGACAGGGCATGCCGCCCACAATTTGATCCACCAACACCTGACCGATGTCGCCGTCGACTCCGAAGGGTTTTATCGCCAACTCCTGAACACAATCGCCCAGGGAACGCCCTGGCAGGGGGTGTCATACCTCTACCATACGGATGGCAGGCGGTGTGAGATCGAAGCGACAGTCTTTCCGATCCACGACGTGCGGAGCGGCGTAGCCAACTATGCAGCGCTCCTGCGTGATCTGACCGAGCGACGACGCAGCGAACAGGAGCGCGAAGTCATCCTCACGGTCGCCTCTGCGCTGCGCCGCGCGGTCACGCGTGATGAGATGGTGCCGGTCATGCTCGATCAAGTCTTGGTGCTCTTGGGTGCGTCCGCCGCCGCCTTTACTACCGTGGATGCCTACAGCGGCGAGGTTGTGGTGGAACTGGCGCGCGGTGATTTTGCCCATGCGACCGGACGGCGTATGCTGCCTGCCCAACCTGCCTCGAAGCAACTTCTCCCCCTGGGTCGGCCTATCCTGATCCAGGGCAAAGAGGCCATCTCTCAACTGGAATGGCCGGGAGATCGCCACGAGCTCAATACGTTGGTTGGGGTTCCACTGACCGCATATAACCGGGAGCTAGGCGTTCTCTGGGTAGGCAGTTCCGGTGACATCACAAGCCAAACCCAAGGGCTGCTCACAGCCATTGCCGATATCACCGCCAATGCGCTGCACCGGGTCGCCCTCTATGATGAACTGGAACGCTACGCCGCGGAGTTGGAGGTGCGCGTGGCCGACCGCACGCGTGAACTACAGGGCGCTAATGACCAGTTGATGACACTGGACCGCCTCAAATCCAAATTCGTCTCCAACGTCTCGCATGAGTTGCGCACCCCTATCAGCAATCTCAAACTCTATATGGAGCTTTTGCACCGAGGCAAGGCAGAGCGGCGCGCCCACTATGAGCACATGCTCGAAACCAGCATCGACCGGCTCGGCCAACTGGTAGAGGATATCCTCAACCTCTCCCGGCTGGAGATTGCGCAATACCAACCGCGCGAGATGGCCCCCACCGACCTCAACGCCCTCATCAACCAGATCGTCACCCTGCACCAGCCCAAGGCCGACGCTGACGGTCTCACACTCACATTCACGCCCGACAAGGACCTGCCGCTGGTCGAAGGGGACTACAACCAGTTGTCTCAACTCTTCACCAACCTGTTGGTGAACAGCCTCAATTACACGCGCCAGGGTTCCGTGCAGATCCGCACCCAACATCTGCCCGAGCAAAACCAGGTGCAGATCACCATCGAAGACACCGGTGTGGGCATCTTGCCTGAAGACCTACCGCATCTCTTCGAACGGTTCTACCGCGGCAACCACCGTCAGGCGGAGGACATTCCCGGCACGGGGTTGGGGCTGGCTATTGTCAGCGAGATCGTCGACATCCATCACGGTACGATCCAGGTCTCCAGCGAAGTCGACGTCGGCACTCGGTTTGACATTATCCTCCCCATCACCCAAGGGGAATGGGCCGATTTGCTGGATGCCGCAGCCCGGATCTAGCCCATCCAGGCAATGCCCCCTCTCCGATAAAACACGCCCGCCGCACCCTGTCAAGACGCTGGATCGTGTAAGGCATTGCCAAGTCCGCTGTGATACTATTCCCGCGCCCGAATGGGGCGTGCCTACGAACCAGTAGCCAGACGGCAGAGCGCGTTGTGAATTTCGAGCATCGCCAGGGTATCGCGATGGCAGTAGGCGCGCAGGGCTTGCGCCAGGTGCGCCTTGCGTTCCGGGTCGTCACACGCGATCATCTCTCCCCAAACCACCTGGGCCTGGTCGCCGCGCTTGACCGTCAAATCGGCATAGCTGAGGTGCGGCGCGAGGACGGGCAGCACACGCTTGATCGAGTTCGATCCCTCAAAGCGCGGGTCGAGATAATGGTGCTGGAAGATCTCCCACTGATCCCACAGGCGTGCCATGATGCCCCGCAGCCGCCGCCGGTAGACCGGCTGTGTGTGCGCCAGATCGCGCAGAACGCTGCGTTCAAAGCGGGCATTATAGACCACCACCGACCCCACCGGGCCGATGTGATTGACCAGGGCATAGGCCAACGGGGTACGCGGGTCGCTGCCATCGGTGTGCAAATAGTCCACATGGCACACCGTGCCGTCCGCTTCCAACACATGCAAGCTGTACTGAAAGGGCAGTTGCTGGTAGGGGCGCATTCCCCAAAAGCGGGGCACGGCATAGGCGTAAGTCTCGAAATCAAAGAAATAGACCGGAAAGCGCAGTTCGCCCAACCGCTTGGCAATCGCGCGGCGGTCGATCCATGGCGTACCCGCCCACACACGCTCCACATAGGCGCGCTGTGGCGGCGACAAGGGGAAATCGGTCGGGATGTCGTGGATGCTCAAGATGCCGCGCCGCACCAGGGCCTTGATCTTGCGCGCGCTCAGCCGCGGGATGGTAAAGATCGATTCCGGCGGCACGTCCTGCCAGCAGAGACTTCTGGCCGGGCAGAGATACGGATACGTACAGTGCGCGCCGATCAGCACATCGGGCACAGCAGGCCGGGCCAGATGGGCGCGCAGCGTCTGTACCTTCTTGGGCAGCCTGCGCACCAGGCGCGCCACAGCCCGCGTGACATCGGTCTCACAAAAAAAGCTCGCCAGGTCGGGAAAGACGCAGCCCTGGCTGTTGACATACATCAGTTTGACCGCCTGCACCGCCAGCCCTGCGCCGCTGACCACATACTTTTGCACGGCAGCGTCATGCAGGTGATGCCGTTTGACCGTTGTGGTGGACTTGACCTCAATCAGTTCCCAACGCCCGCCCGGCAGTTTACGCAGGATGTCGCAGCGCACCAAGATGTCGTCGTAGACAAAGGCCGCCTCAAACAAACAGGTTGCGCCGTTGCGGATCGCGGTCTGGGTGTGGCGCACCGCCTCCAGCCCCGCACCGCCGATCAAGATGCCGCCAGGGTAGCGCGCACGCGCCAGCCGCCCGATCTGGTTTCCTTGCAGGCGTGAGATGTCCTGCATCCCGCCGGAAGCCGCCACCCGCTGCGGCGCGTTTTCTTCCAGCCAAAGCCGCTTAACACACTGAAGCCCGTTCAAATACTTCGATTTTGTCAGCAAAAGATTAACTTCGCTCCGAACCTGATGAGGGGCCGGATGGAGGCCCCTGGGAAAGATCGCCCTTTGGGCGGCGCGCCTGGATCCGCGCGACCAGTTGGCCGGGTCGAGGGTCGAATTGATACCGTTCCGGCGCTTCCGGCGCATCGGCCTTGGAAGCGGACTTGGGACGCCAGGCGCGGATGTCAATTACCTCCAGCGTCACACCGTGGCTGCGCCCGCGCTCGATTGCCAATGCACGCAGCGCCGCAATCCGATCTGCGTAATCCGCCGACTCCAGGAAGATGGGCACATAGATCCCAAATCGGCTTTTGTCGGCCATTAGGTAAATGGGCAGTTGCGTGCCCAACCCATCCGCCAGTTTGGCGCTTTGAAATAGCTTGACCTCCACTAGGCAGCGAAAATCATGGCCGATGGAGAATTTGAAATCGAGCAGCCCGCGGCCCGTCAACGACTCGCGGTTCATATCGATATTGAGGGCGCGGCACATCGGGCGCAGCCAGTGCATGAGCGCGATCTGAATCTCCTCCTCGCTGCGTAGCGTCAGGCCCGTTTCGGCATGGGAGGTCACCAGCAGCCGATAGCCCTCGTCCTGTTCCACCAGGTGACGAATCTCATAGAAGAAACTGCACACCACGCCAAAGAACTCCTCTTCGCTGTGGATCTGCGTGGCGGCCAGGGCGCGCAGCCGGTCGACGGAAAGGCCCAGCGTACGCGCTAGGCTCGCCAGGTTCGGCTCCTCCTGCCCTGGTTCGCCCAACGGCAGCGGGCCATGTACAGGCCCTATGGCGTCCAATTCCGCCCAAAACACATCGAGATGGAGCAGCAGCCAGCGCCGCAAAAACTCGCTGCCCACCGTCCAGCCGTTCTCCACCCGGCACAGATGGCCCAGTTCTTCCAGGT
>CAZYQJ010000305.1:0-6532 GCA_964649925.1 uncultured Litorilinea sp. | reverse complement strand
CAAACCTCCAGCGCTGGTGCGTCAAACAGGTGGCCGCGGCGGGCGGCGATGTGCGTTATCTGGCGGCGCAGGACAATGCCCCGCGCGGGTTGCAGCCGCGCTATCGCTATGTCCACGCCAAGTATGGCCTGGTGGATGGACGGCTGGCGTTGGTCGGGACGGAGAATCTCTCCTGGGATTCGATGCCCAGCACGGCGCAGGAGCCGGTGGGCGGGCGGCGCGGGGCTTATCTGATCACCGACGCGCCGCCTGTGGCAGAGCGGTTGGCGCATATCTTTGCCGCCGACTGGTCACCCGATGCGTTTTGGGATTTGCAGCCCTATGCGCCTGACCATCCGCGCTATGGCGACTCGCCGCCCGACTATGCGCCGCCCGCCGCGCCGATCTACCATGTCGACGCGTCTCCCTTTGGCGATCCGGTGATCGCCAGTGGCCCCACCCGCTTTGGCGTGGTCAGCGCTCCCGAAAATGCGCTCTGGCTGGACGACGGGCTGCACGCCCTGATCCGCCGCGCCGGTGCAGGGGACGCCATCTATCTGATGCAGCTTTACGAACATACCTACTGGGGTGATGGGCAGAGCAATCCCATTGCCGACCCAAACCCGCGCCTGCAACTCTTGATCGAGGCGGCACGGCGTGGGGCAACGGTGCGCGTGCTGCTCGACAGCTTCTTCGACAAATCCAACGACCTGCGCTCCAACCAGGCCACAGTCGCCTATCTTAATGCCATTGCCGCAAGTGAAGGGCTGGACCTGGACGCGCGGCTAGGCAACCCCACGCGCGGTGGTATCCATGCCAAGATCGCATTGGTAAAGGTGGGCGATGAAACATGGTCGGCGGTTGGCAGCCTCAACGGCGGTGAGGTCAGCCACAAACTCAACCGCGAGGTGATGCTGATGGTCGATCATCCTCTGGTCTACGACCGCCTGACTGAAGTCTTCTGGTGGGACTGGGAGCAGAGCGGCTAGCACTGTGAGGATTGCTAGAGCCGTTCCCGCGAAGCGAGAGGTGGCGCGCCACAAGGCCCTGTCTGCTTGCACTGCCGACAAGCGGGGTCCCTGACCCCTCCATTCTGTCCCATGCTGGCCGCGTTGACCGCTGCGGGTGACAGGAGGATGTCAGACCCTTGCTAGCTGCGGCTCCCGTTTCTGGCCTATCATCGCCATGCCAAGCAGCACCCAGCACGCGCCGGTGATGGCAAAGTGCAGAAAGGGGGTTGCCCATTGTGATGGAAGGAAGGCGGGCACACCAAACCAGTCTAGCGGGAGGCTGAGCACGACGGTTGAACCCAGCAGCAGGGGCAGCAGGTTGGCGCGGGGCAGCAGCCTGTATCGCAGCGCATCGACGCCGAACAGCATGTACCCGATCCTGATGCTCAGGACACAGCCCACCGCCGCGTAGCTCACCCAGAGACGCTGACCGACCTCCGGTGCCACATCGCTTGACAGTAGCTGTGCCAGCATAAAGACGATAACGCCCGCACACCCGGCCACGCTTAGCGCCAGTCCAAGCCTGCCCAGAACGCCTGCGGACTGGTGGAAGCGCAGGCGGATCCCGATGAGGGCAAGTAACAGCGGGATAAAGGATAAGAAGACGGGCATCGCCAAGATACCCACAAGCGCTTCATCACCCAACAGCCCGGTCTGGAACGCGAAACTGCCGATAGAGGCCACCATCCACATGGAGCCAACGAGAATGGTCAGAGGCCCGGCCAACGCAATCCATCTCGCCTTCGACATTGAGATTCCTCCTTGCTGCGCCCTCTCTACGATTGCCGATTTCAACAGGTCAAGCAGCGTTGAGAGCCAGAGTGCCAACAGCCCACCCGCGCCGTTTCGACGATACGCAGCCCGGCAGGCATCACGGAAGGCGAGGCGCATTTGCCCGCCATAGGATTCCCGAAATGTCTTCGGGTACAGACATAGTAGCGCCCCGTAGAGCCGTTCAAAAACCAGGTGTTTGTCGCGCATCTCAAACCCCACTCAGAATGTGTTTTCCCTGGATGACCGTCATCGCCTGTGCGATGCGCGCGGCTTCAGCGGCCAACACGCGCCTGCCGAAGTCTGTCAGCCCATAGTAGCGCCGCCGTTCGTCATCCAACTCCGGGTCGGGGCGTTCGCTCGTCTCCTCGATCAGCCCGGCCTCGATCATCCGCCGGATCGACCCGTACAACGAGCCGATTCTGATCTGCATCTGTCCCTGCGTCTCCTCCTCGACTGCCTTCATGATGCCGTAGCCGTGCTTCTCCCCATCGGCGAGCGCCA
The DNA here is from genome assembly GCA_964649925.1 of uncultured Litorilinea sp. Lineage (GTDB taxonomy): Bacteria > Chloroflexota > Anaerolineae > Caldilineales > Caldilineaceae > QEUY01. The sequence continues at coordinate 4,268 of CAZYQJ010000305.1, read as the reverse complement.
GCAGCATGTGAAACACGGTCGGGGTGAGGGGCAGCAAAACCTGAATATCTTCGTCCATGGCCTCTCTTTTCTTGCTCTACAGTTCGCAAAGACCATATTCGTTACGATTATAATTGTAGAGAATGTATAATAGATTGGCCGCTCTGTCAAGGGGTTTGGGGCCGGTACGAACAACTTCACCCTTGACAATTCATAAGTGATGACTTATAATTCATGTATGCAGGACGCTGGCATGGCTGAGCACAAGATCTTTCAAGCGTTGGCGGACCCCAGCCGCCGGGCGATTTTTGAGTCGCTCACGCGCGGTGAGATGGCGGTGAAGGATATCACGGCGCTCTTCGACATCTCGCAGCCGGCAGTCTCGCAGCACCTTGCCGTTTTGAAAGATGCCGGGCTGGTGACCGGCCGGCGCGAGGGGCGCCGTGTCTACTACCGGGCGGACCCGCGCGGGATGAAGCCGCTCATCGACTGGATCGCCCACTATCACGCCTTTTGGGCAGAGCGCATTGATCGTCTTGAACAACTGCTAGAAAAGATGGATGAATGACTCCTACTGACAAGACAACCCAATCGCAAACTGAATCCCTGTCGTTTGAATTCGATCTGCATCATGCGCCAGAAAAGGTGTGGCGCGCCCTCACCGACCCCGAACTGCTTGCGGAGTGGCTCCTCCCCGTGGTCGCTCCCAAGTTTGAGCCGGGGGCGGCGTTCACGTTCAAGGCGCCGCCGCAGCCCGGTTGGGACGGCAGCGTGCATTGCCGGTTCCTCGAGATCGAAGCACACAGGAAACTCAGCTATACGTGGGTCGTCGGCGACATAGACACCGTTGTGACGTTCACGCTCACGCCCACGGCATCGGGCACACGCCTGTCGCTCGTACAGTCGGGGTTCAAGCCGGACCAGAAGCAGAACCGCGCCGGTGCACGCTACGGCTGGAAGATGATGGGCGAGAAGCTTGTCGACCTGCTCGCGAGGATTCCGTGAGCCGTCGGAAGACACAAACACGAAGGAGGAAACAATGTCACCAAAGGTAAGCACCATTATGCTCGGAGTCCGGGACATGGCCCGCGCAAAGAAGTTCTATGTCGAGGGGATGGGGACCGCGATCCAGCAGGACTATCCAGGCTTCGTCTTGCTCAACCTTGGCGAAGGCTCCTCGTCGCTGGCTCTCTATGAATGGGACGCCGCCGCGCAGGATGCCGGGGGCTCACCGGAAGGGTCCGGCTTCCGCGGCGTCTCGTTTCACTTCATCACCGATTCGAGCGAGGCAGTGGATGACGTGATCGCCAAAGCCGAGACTTCCGGCGGCACCGTGGTCCGGAAACCCGAGAAGGCGCCGTGGGGCGGGTATTTCGGCTACTTCGCCGACCCCGACGGCTACCTGTGGAAGGCCGCAACCTCCGGTTGAGGCGGCGCTCACTACGGCTTGAAGAGGATGGGCGGGAAACAGATCCGCCCCTTGGGAGGGTATCCCGTTAAACCGGTACAAAGCTTCAGAGGAGGTCCCATTGAACTGGAACAAGTGGATTCGGCAGACCCACCGCTGGCTGTCCATTATCTTTACGGTGACGGTCATCGTCAGTTTCATCGCCATCGCACAGGAGGATCCGGTCGAGTGGGTGTTCTACTTGCCGCTGCCCCCGCTCGCCTTGCTCCTGTTTTCCGGCCTGTATCTGTTCGTGCTGCCGTATGCCGCCAAGTGGCGTGGCGGGCGCGCACCGGCAGACTCGGTCACGAACTCAACCGCGCGGTGACGGCGCTGGTGGACCCCCGGGTCATCTATGCTTGGTCGGGGTCATTGGTTCGGATCGGCCATGGAGCCAGCGCAGGAGAAAGGGACTGTGGCGCGACCCTACAGGCTCCATGGGCGATCCTAGGCTTTGCTCTCGGCCGTCAGATACTCTGTGTCTTCTGTACCAAATCGACCGACAGCAGTGTCCTATATATTGAGTTTCCGTTCTCCTAGCCGTTTTACGACGGCTGGATCACGATGGTCGAAGAAGCTGCTGACCTTCCTATCCAGTGTGACAATCGCGTTCATATCTTCGGAGCTGAGTTCAAAATCGAAGATATGGAAGTTTTCCGCGATTCTCTCTTTGCGAACTGATTTTGGAATGGCGATGACTCCTCTTTGTGTCAGCCAGCGCAGAATAACCTGAGCAACGCTCTTGTTGTATTTGCCAGCGATGGAAAGCAGCAGTTTGTTGTTAAAAATATCGTGTTTGCCTTCCGCAAAGGGCGCCCAGGATTCAATTTGAACCTTGTTCTCCTCTAGGAATTTCTGGGTTTCAATCTGCTGGCAGAATGGATGGGTTTCAATTTGATTGACCGCCGGTACGACCCGGTTATGCACAATCAAGTCCATGATCCGATCTGGCGCGAAGTTGCTCACGCCGATAGCTCGGATCCTTCCTTCGCAATACAACTCTTCCATCGCTCGCCAGGCGCCATAGACATCCCCAAAAGGTTGATGAATCAGATACAGGTCGAGATAATCCAACTGCAGCCGTTCCAATGATCTCTCGAAAGCCCGCTTTGTGCGTTCTTCACCGGCATCCTGAATCCAGAGCTTGGTGGTGATAAACAGCTCTTCTCTGGCCACGCCACTTTTCTGGATAGCTTTGCCGACAGCCTCTTCATTGCCATACGAAGCTGCGGTATCAATCAGACGATAGCCCGTGCGGATCGCTTCGAGTACGCATCTTTCGCACTCTTCGGCATCGGTGATCTGAAAAACACCAAAACCTAAGAGGGGCATTTCCACGCCGTTATTCAATACTACTGTTTTCATTGTTCGCCTCATTGTCTGTTTCCAATTTACACGCCAATGGCCTACTTATTAGTCGCCGGGCCGTCGCTCAACTTCGTGCAGCCGTACCCGATCCTACTGAGTTCGGCGCTCGTTCAGGTTGTCATCGGCGTGCCTCGTTGGTGATGATCATGATTGATTCTTTTCATCCGGCCTTTGATCCAGCCTGGTACTCTTCGTCGCTGACCTGTTCCAACCAGTCGACGGTTTTACCGTCGAGCTGTTCTTGAATGGCAATGTGCGTCATGCCCGTGGTTGCTGTGGCCCCGTGCCAATGTTTTTCACCGGGCGGAAACCAGACGACATCCCCTGGCCGGATTTCCTCGACCGGCCCGCCCTCGCGCTGGACCCAGCCGCAGCCAGCCGTCACAATCAGGGTTTGGCCCAATGGGTGGGTATGCCATGCTGTGCGCGCGCCGGGTTCGAAGGTGACCATCGCGCCGCGGACACGCGCAGGCTCAGGGGCCTCAAACAGCGGATCAATACGCACGCTGCCGGTAAAATAGTCCGCCGACCCTTTGGTGGACGGCTGGGAACCGCTCCGTTTGATCTCCATATCCTGACCCTCCTTCGTCAACGCAATCCCTCATCTGTCGAGTGTTTGCAACTTGCTGTGGCGCCTGAAATGTTACCATAGAATCCCGGCGCGCCGGGTTGACATCTGCCGCTGCTATGGCATCATATCTTCCCCTCACACAGATGAACCACACAAGGAGTACGACAAATGAAGGTGTTTCTCACTGGCGGGACAGGCTTTATTGGCCTGCCGTTGGCAGGGGCGTTGCTCAAGCGTGGCTGGGATGTCAGCGTGCTGGTGCGGAAACCGGAAAACCGGGAGGCCCAGACCCTGGCGCGCAGGGGGGCGACGTTGGTCCGAGGCGACGTGACGGACCCCGCTTCCCTGGTCGCGCCCACGCGCGGGATGGATATCGTGATCAACAATGCAGGCTGGTACGCGCTGGGCATCGGCGGCAAAGAGGCCGAAGCGCGGATGCAGGCGATCAACGTGGACGGCGCATGCAACGTGTTGCAGGCTGCGCTGGATGCGGGCGTGCCGCGCATCGTGCATGTGTCGACCATCATGGCTTGGGGTGAGACCGGGGAGACGGTGCGCGATGAAACCTACACACGCCAAGTGCCGCCCGTCACTCCCTATGAGCGTACCAAGACAGAGGCCCATGCAATGGCTGAGAGGCTGCAAAAACAGGGCGCGCCGCTGATGATTGCCTGCCCCGCTGCCGTCATGGGGCCTGGGGACCATACGACCTGGGGCGACCTTATCCGCCTCTATGTGCGCGGGCTGCACCCGCCGATGGGGATGTTTGCCGACTATGGCCGCGCCGTGGTGCATGTGGACGACTGCGCCGAGGGGATCGCGGCGGTGGCGGAAAAAGGGAAGCCGGGCGAAACCTATATCCTCAGCGGCGGCAACGCCACCTACCGGGAGATCTTGACGATC
>CAZYQJ010000304.1:0-6534 GCA_964649925.1 uncultured Litorilinea sp. | reverse complement strand
GCGAGCCGGATGCGCCTGGAACGCAAGGTCGTGGTGGGGCATTGGCAGGATGAAGCCGTGCAGGCCAGCCTCGGCACATGGGCGCGCGCGGCCTGCGCTTGGCATGACGCCCAGGGGGCACGCTTTGCGCGCTTTGGCGACAACATGCGCGAAGTGGCCGTCACCGAAGGCGACAAGGTCAACGCGCAGATGCGGCTGGGCTACAGCGTCAACGGCTATGGGCTGGGCGATCTTGTCCAGACAATGAACGAAGTGTCTGACGCGGAGGTCGACGCACTGGTCAGCGAGTATCAGGATCAATATGCGGTCGTGGACGCGCTGCGGCCTGGCGGCGATCAGCACGCATCGCTGCGCGAAGGCGCACGTATTGAACTGGGGCTGCGCCGTTTTCTCGAACAGGGCAACTTCAAGGGCTTTACCACAACCTTCGAGAACCTCCACGGGCTGGCCCAACTGCCCGGTCTCGGCGTGCAGCGTTTGATGGCCGATGGCTACGGCTTTGGCGCAGAGGGGGATTGGAAGACGGCAGCGTTGGTGCGTGCCATGAAGGTGATGAGCGCCGGGCTGCCGGGCGGCACGTCGTTTATGGAAGATTACACCTATCACCTTGATTCGGACGGCATGAAGGTGCTGGGCGCACACATGCTGGAGGTCTGCCCCACGATTGCCAAGGACAAGCCATCGCTCGAAATCCATCCCCTTTCCATCGGCGGCAAGGCGGACCCGGTGCGGCTGGTTTTTGATTCACAGACGGGACCAGCAATCAATGCCTCGGTGGTGGAGATGGGCAACCGGCTGCGGCTGGTCGTCAACCCGGTGGAGGTCGTGCCCGCGGATGCGCCGCTGCCCAAACTGCCGGTGGCGCGGGCTGTCTGGGTCCCACAGCCCAACCTCAAGATAGCCGCCGCGGCGTGGATTTACGCAGGCGGGGCGCATCACACCGGCTTTAGCCTGGCGCTGACTGCCGAACACCTGGACGACTTTGCCGAGATGGCAGGCATGGAGTTCTTGCTGATCGACAACGATACCCAACTCCGGCGCTTCAAGCAGGAACTGCGCTGGAACGACCTCTATTACACGCTGGCCAAGGGACTGTAGCCCGTTTCTGCACTGACCCAGTGACCGGCAGGGGGTTCAACCTGCCGGTCACGCGCTTTTCTGTTTTCACCGAGCGATCACCGCAGGCCTTGGGATCCCCACTGATTCCCTGGTTTCAGGAAACCTCTCCTCTCGGCTATACTTGTTGGCTTTGAGCAACTCGTACCCACAGCAGAGAGGAAAGTTGTATGCGACTCGGGATTCCCCTTGCCGTGATGTTTGTGTTGGCATTAACTGCCCTGCCCTTGCCAGCGGTTGGGGAGGGAGAGTTCAGGCGTCTTCTTCCCATCATACGCCACGGCGGGCAGCCGCCCGCTCCGCCTCATCCACAGAACGGCCACACCGACCATCGCCCCAACCGAGATCGTGGCGGCAACCACCACGCCCACAACGACGGCCACGATTACACCGACTGAAACGCTCACGGCAACTGCGACGCCCACGCCTACAGAGACCCAGACACCCACTCCAACCGCAACGGAAACCGAAACGGCGATACCAACGCCGACTAATACGCCGACCCATACGCCAACTCCTTGTCCAACTGCACCGGCGGATGCGATCCATACGCTGACCATCCCACTGGATACAACGGACTCGGCGGCCGACTTCGTCTCCTATCCCGACGGCGATACGGAAGATCGGGTCAACTACAGCGTAAGCGGGCTGAACCCCATTTCCAGCCTACCAGGCGGGCGGGCACAGCTCATCATCACGGCCAGTTGCTTCGGGACGGGCTCAGGGCAGATCGAGTTCAGAACCGGCGGCCAGACCTACGCCTGTGGCCAAATATTGGTCAACCGCGAGGTGACTGCCGACAGCAATACCGGCTCGATTGTCATTGAGGCTATAGACACCCCCCCGGCCGGTGCCTGCACCCATGTGCAGTGGGTGTTGACCGGTACCGCCACGCGCATCGAAGACTAGCGCGCCGCTGGCGGTCGAGCGCAACTAAACCCGCTATCTGGGAGGCGCGGTAAAGAGGGTTTCGCCATGACCGGCGATGTGGATTCTGATAGGTGCAGCCGCGAGGCTGCACCTATCTTGGTTGCGGGCTACGCTACGAAAGCGCCTGCTGTTCAGCGGCCATGCGCTGGCGCGGTGCAGACCATAGCCCCCAGTATCGACGCGACATCGCCAATCGTCCGGTTAAGGGGACTGGTGACGGCTAGCCGCCAACGCGGCGAGATGATCGAAATCCCTGCCAATTGCCCGGCCCTGCCAACCGTGTTACAATCGCGATCCGAACCATGACGCATACAGGTGTACAGGCGATTGTGACACAACCTTTGCCGCCGCTGTCCGCACCGGCCATGCCGGAATCAGTTCGTCTGACAGTGGTGATTCCGACCTATAACGAAGCCGACAATCTGCCCGCAATGGCGGCAGCCCTCTTTGCACTTCCCTTTCCCGGCCTGCAACTGCTGATTGTGGACGACAATTCACCCGATGGGACAGGCCGCGTGGCCGATGACCTGGGGGCGCGTTACAACCCAACCGCACCGGCGGATCGCCCGCGCATCGTGGTGATTCACCGCGCAGGCAAAGGCGGGCTGGGGACAGCCTATGTTGCTGGGATGCGCCGCGCCCTGGACGATGGCGCAGACTATGTGCTGCAGATGGACGCCGACTTCAGCCATTCCCCGCGCTATATCCCCCAGATGTTGGGGGTCATGCTGGCGACCAACGCCGACGTGGTGATCGGCAGCCGCTATGTGCCCGGCGGCACGCTCGACGAGGGCTGGGGCTGGGGGCGGCGGCTGATCAGTTGGTGGGCCAATCTCTACAGCCGCGCCATCCTGGGGCTGCGGATCCGCGATATGACCGCAGGCTTTAAGCTGTGGCAGCGCAATGCCCTCCTGGGTATCGAGTTGGATAGCATCCGCAGCAACGGTTACAGCTTTCAGGTGGAAATGGCCTATCTGTGTGAGCGGCTGGGCTACCGCCTGATCGAGATCCCCATTCACTTTGAAGACCGGCGCATCGGCCAAAGCAAGCTGGATGTGCCGGTCAAGATCGAATCGGCCTGGCGTACCTGGCAGATCCGCTGGCGGTATCGCCGGTTGCGCCGCAGTCCTCAGGTCGTCCACCAACAGGGCGACCCCGTGACCAATTGACTTCCCCAGCGACCACCCTGCGGGGTGACATTGACGCCTACGAGCAGCGTATGAGCCGCCTTCGCCGTCTGCGCGCCGATCTGTTGGCGCTGTTGAGCCTGGTGCTCTTGCCGCTGATCTGGTTTGCGCCGGTGCTGCTGCCTGCGTTGAGCGGGCGCGGCCTGCTGCCATTTGACAACCTCTACAGCTTTGCCCCCTGGCGCAGCCTGCAGCCCGACCTGATCCCGCACAACCTGTTGTTGAGCGACCTGGTGCTGGAAAACGCAGTCTGGAAGCTGCACATCCAACGCACGCTGGCAGACGGCCAACTGCCGCTGTGGAACCCGCAGATCTTCACCGGGCTTCCCTTTCTGGCCGCAGGACAGGCCAGCACCTTTTACCCCCTCAGCCTGATCTTCTTGCTGCTGCCGTTGAACGCGGCCTATGGCTGGTTTACGGCCTTGCAGATCGGCATGGCCGGATCGTTCTTTTATCTGTGGGGGCGCAGCTTGGGGCTGCGTGTGCCTGCCGCGCTCTTGGGCGGCGTGGTCTACATGTTCAGCGGCTTTTTGATCGCCAGCGTGGTCTTTACCATGTTCATCGCCGCCGCGGCCTGGCTGCCGCTGATCCTGGCGGTGATCGAGTGGATCATCCGCAAGCAGGAGGAGAAGGGGACAGCGGGCTACAGCCCCATCCCGTTTGTAGCGTTGGGCGCGCTGGCAGTTGGCTGCATGGTGCTGGCGGGCCATCCTGAACTGATCTACTACACCCTGCTGGTCGCCGCGCTGTACACGCTGGTACGGCTGGGCGTGGCCTGGCGGCGATTGTCGGCACAGACCGGACAGGCGCGCGCCGCGGCGCGGCGGCTGGCGGGGCTGGCCGTCTGGCCGCTGGCCTTGGCTGTGCTGGGCGTTGCGCTGGGCGGGGTGCAGTTGCTGCCGTTGCTGGAACTGCTGCCGCTCAACTTCCGAGAGGGGTCTGCCAGTTATCAACAGGTGATCGAGTGGGCCTGGCCGTCGCGCCATGTGCTGACCTTTGCCCTGCCCAATCTCTTTGGCAACCCCAGCCATCATGCCTGGTTTGACATCTGGGCGCGCCAGTGGCTGCCCGCCACCGTCAACGCGCTGGGTGAACCGAGCGATACCATCTTCTGGGGCATCAAAAACTATGTCGAGGGGGCCAACTATCTGGGCATCGTCACCTGGCTGCTGGCCGCGCTGGCGGTGATCTACGCCGTGCGCTGCGCCCTCACGCGGCGCGGCCCCGCGCCCGCCCAAGAAGACGCGCTGCGCCCCTGGATCGTCTGGTTTGGGGTCGCGCTGGCTGTGGTGGCGCTGCTCTTTGCCTTTGGCACGCCGCTCTATGCGCTGCTCTTCTATGGGCTGCCCGGCTGGAATCAACTGCACAGCCCCTTCCGGTGGGTCTTCCCCTTTACCCTAAGCATGGCGCTGATGGCCGCCCTGGGGCTGCACCTGTTGTTGAGTGTGGCCGCGGGCTGGCTGCGCCGCGCTGCCAAAGCCCCCGCGCTGCTGGCGATCCTGGTGGGGATAGGCGTGCTGGGGCTGGTCATCCTCAGCGCGATCCTGCCCCAACCGTTCCAGGCGTTGGGCCAGCGCATCGTCGATGGCAGCGACCTGGCGCAGATGGCCTTTGCCGATGGGCGCATGTTCTGGAGCTACCAGGCTGCCAACCTGGCGCACCTGGGTGCGATGGCGCTGCTGGGCGGGCTGTGGCTATGGGCGGCAGCGCGCAGCCCGCAAGCCGCCCGGCGGCTGGCCTGGGGCGTCGTGGCGCTGGTGGTGGCCGACCTCTACCTGGCGCATGGAACGTTCAACCCTGCAGCGTCCACGGCGCTTTCCCCGCTCACCCCGCAGGGCACGCCGCCCGTGGTGCGCTTTTTGAATGACCGTGAAGGCTGGCCCGCCGCAGCCGACACCGGCGAGCCGGTCATCCCCTGGCGGTTTACGACCTTCAACGCCCCGGGTGAAAAGACCTTTAACGCCAACGTGGGCATGTATTACGGCTGGCACGACCTGCGCGGCTATGACTCGATCATCCCGCGCCAGTATGTGGCGTTGATGGATCAGATCGCGCCCCAGGCCGACGAACTGCTCTACAACCGCATCGCGCCGATCTACAGCCAGCCCGGCGGCGATGTCTACGCCGCGCTGAACCACCCGCTGCTGGATCTGCTCAACGTCAAGTACATCCTGACCGAGCATTACATCCCCAACCCCACCTGGCGCGAAGTCTATCGCGATGAGGCCATCGGCGTCTATGAAAACCAGGAGGCGTTTCCGCGCGTCTGGCTGGCGAATGAGGCGCGCGTCGCACCCGTGGATGCACAGCCGCTTACTGAAAGCGACCTGCGCCAAGTGGTCTATCTGGACGAGCCGCCCGGCGCAGACCATGCGCTGACGCCCGCCAGCCCGCAACTGGCCGAGGCGCAGATCAGCCGCTATACCGCCAATGACCTCTTTGTAGATGTCAACCTGAGCGACCGTGCCTGGCTGGTGGTGGGCGATGCCTACTTCCCCGGCTGGAAGGCCTTTGTGCGTCCCTTTGGCGCGGATGAAAGCACCGAGCAGGAAGTCCCCATCTACCGGGCCAATGGCGCGCTGCGCGCCGTCTACCTGCCGGAAGCAGGACAGTGGACGGTGCGTCTGGTCTATTCGCCTATGAGTTTCAAGCTCGGCCTCTACACCAGTTTCCTGGCCGGGATGACGCTGCTGCTGCTCGGCGTCTACTGGAGTTGGGGCAAGTACTACCGGCCCGAAGGCAGCGAGAGCGAAGTCCGCACGGTTGCCAAGAATTCGCTGGTCCCGATGGGCCTTAACCTGGCAAACAAGGCGATTGACTTTGCCTTTGCCATGCTCTATGTGCGGCTGCTGGGGCCGGTGGGGACCGGGCAGTATGCCTTTGTGGTCGCCATCTATGGGTTCTTTGAGATCCTGAGCCGTTACGGGTTGGGCACGCTCCTGACGCGTGACGTGGCCGCAGACAAGAACCAGTCCAGCCGCTATCTCTCGAACGTGCTGGCGCTGCGCACGCTGCTCTGGGTGGCGAGCCTGCCCCTGCTGGCGTTGGTCACGCTGTTCTACCGCAACCTGGGCGGGCTGGGCTTTGGCAATGTGATGGGCATTGGCGCGCAAGAGGTGCAGGCGATTGCCATTTTCGCCTTCGCCATGCTCTTTGCCAACTGGGCCGATGCCTTTAGCAGCATGTTTTATGCCTTTGAGAAGATGGAATATCCCGCCGGGTTGAGCAGCGCGGTGGCCTTGATCAAGGTGACGCTGGGCGCGCTGGTGCTGTTGATGGGCTGGGGGTTTGTCGGGCTGGC
>CAZYQJ010000303.1:0-6541 GCA_964649925.1 uncultured Litorilinea sp. | reverse complement strand
GAACGCCGCTGATCGTTCTGGCGGGCAAGGAATATGGTACGGGGTCCAGCCGTGACTGGGCGGCCAAGGGTGTTTTGCTACAGGGGGTGCGCGCTGTGATCGCCGAGAGCTATGAGCGCATCCACCGCAGCAATCTGGTCGGCATGGGTGTGCTGCCGCTCCAGTTCAAGCCGGGCGAGTCGGCCAAGAGCCTGGGGCTGACCGGGTACGAACGATATGACATTTTGGGATTGAGCGACGATCTGCAGCCTGGCCAGGAATTCACGGTGCGCGCCACGGCAGAAGACGGCAGCGTGACTGAGTTCCAGGTGGTGAGCCGGATCGATACGCCGGTGGAGGTCAACTACTATCGGAATGGCGGCATCTTGCAGACGGTGTTGCGCCGTCTGGCCCAGAACTAGGATGCCCTAGTGCCGGGGCGTTGCATCGTCCCTGGCTAAAAAAGGGACATATGAGCACAGCAATTCACGACCAACCCCACGAATATGAGATCTCTGGCTGGGATTTGTCGGAGCTACTGCCCGATACCGAGGAGACCACGATCCGGGCGCGGCTGGCGGCTTTGGAAGAGAGTGTGCAGGCGTTTGTCGCACGCCGCGAGCGGTTGAGCGCCGAGATAGACCCCAGCGAACTGATCGAGACGATGCAGCAATATGAGGCGTTGGTAGAGCAGATCTACACGCTGGGCGCATACGGCAGCCTGTGGTTTTCGGCGGATACTCAGTCGCCTGCTGCCTTGACCTATCGCAACCGCATGCAGCAGACGTTGACCAACATCCAGAACCGCACGCTCTTTTTTGAGTTGTGGTGGAAAAGCCTGGACGACGACGAAGCGGCTGCGCTGCTGCCCAACGCCGACCAGTATCCCGACTACCGGCATTATCTCCAGGACTTGCGCCGCACCAAACCCTATACGCTGGATGAGAAGTCGGAGCAGTTAATCAACACCAAAGATGCTAACGGCATTGATGCGGTGTTGACGCTCTATTCGATGCTCACCAGCCGCCTGGAGTTTACGCTGGAGGTAGATGGCGAGGTCAAGACGCTGACGCGCGATGCGCTGATGAGCTATGCACACTCGCCGCGCCCGGAACTGCGCGCCGCGGCCTATCAAGAGCTATATCGGGTCTATGAGAAGGAAGCGCCGCTGCTGGCCCAGATGTATGCCAATGTGGTGCGGGATGGATACGCCGAGGATGTCGAACTGCGCGGCTATCCCTCGCCCATCGCGGTGCGCAATGTCGATAACGACATCCCCGACGCCGCGGTGGATGCGCTGCTGGAGGTCTGCCGCCGCAATGCGCCGTTGTTTCAGCGTTACTTCAAACTCAAGGCCGGGTGGTTGGGCCAGGAGAAGCTGCGCCGCTATGACATCTATGCGCCGCTGGCGGCCTCCGACCGTGAAGTTCCCTATGGCGAAGCGGTGCGGATGGTGCTGGATACCTTCGCCGACTTCGACGCCCGGATCGCGGAGCAGGCCCAGCGCGTCTTTGCTCAAAACCACATCGACAGCGAGGTCCGCAAGGGCAAGCGCGGCGGGGCGTTTTGCGCCACCGTGCTGCCCAACCAGACGCCTTGGGTGCTGATGAACTACACGGGCAAGGTGCGTGACGTGGCGACGATGGCGCATGAACTAGGCCATGCCATCCACAGCATGATGGCTGAGCATCACCCGGTGCTGACGCAGCATTCGACACTGCCCCTGGCCGAGACGGCCTCGGTCTTTGCCGAGATGTTGCTGACCGACCAGCTGCTGGCCGCCGAACAAGACCCGCTGGTGCGCCGCGAGATCTTAGCTAGTGCCGTGGATGATATGTATGCTACGGTGATGCGCCAGGCGTTCTTTGTGCTCTTTGAACGCGACGCACATCAAGGTATCCTCGACAATAAATCGGCGGATGACCTGTACGATCTATATATGCAAAACCTGCAAGAGCAGTTTGGCGACAGCGTGGAGATTGCGCCGGAGTTTCGGTATGAGTGGGTGAGCATTCCCCACATCTTCCATACCCCGTTTTACTGCTATGCCTACAGCTTTGGGCAACTGCTGGTGCTGTCGCTTTATCGTCGCTACCAACAGGAGGGCGACGCGTTCAAACCGGGCTATCTGCGGATGTTGGCGCATGGCGGCGCGGCGCGGCCTGTCGAGATCTTGGAGGAAGTGGGCATCGACATGACCGATCCCGCTTTCTGGCAGGGTGGTTTTGATGTGATCCAGGAGATGATCGACCAGCTAGAGGCGATTCAACTCTAGAGGATAGCCGGTCATCCGTTGTCGTCTGTAGTGGCGCTATGCGCCCACGTTGTGAACGGAAATGACCGTAGGTCGGGCTGCAAGCCGGGCCTACGGTCTGCTTACTCTCTGCTCCCTACCTGGCTACTCCGCACCGGCATCGGGGCCTCGCCGTTGGCCTGGATCAGGGCAGGTTGGGCAGCGTCGGCCTGGGTGTGGGCGTGATAGTAGCCATAGGTGTAGTAGTAGCTGCGCCGCCGCTCATCAACGCGGTTGAGCACGGCGCCCACCAGCGGCGCATTGACCTGCACCATCGCCTCCAGCATCCGCCGCACGGCCACTCCACTCGTCGCCTGCGCATCGATCACCACGACCACCCCGTCCACCAGCCGCCCCACAATCTGCGCATCAGTCACGGCGAGCACCGGCGGCGTGTCCACCACCACCACCTCCGCCAACTGCGTCAACTGCGCCAGCAGCCGTTCCATGCGTTGTGAGCCTAGCACCTCTGCCGGGAAGGGGATCGCTGCTCCTGCGGTCAACACCCGTAGGTTGGGCAGTTCCTTCCCCACCTCCCGTATATAGGGCGCGATATCCTCGGCCAAAATGGCCTCTGCCAGCCCTGGCTGCTTTGTCAGCCCAAACAGGTTGTGCTGGCGCGCCCGGCGCAAGTCGGCATCAATCAGGATCACCGAACGTCCTGCCTGCGCCATCACCACCGCCAGGTTGGCCGCCGTTAAGGACTTGCCCTCGTCAGCGGTGGCGCTGGTCACCATCAGCGTGCGCAGCGGGCGGTCGACATTGGCGTAGTGCAGGTTGGTGCGCAGCCGCCGGTACGCCTCAACGCTGGGGTGGCGCGGCTGTGCCAAACTGATCAGGCTGCCAGGGCTGTGGCGTGTGCTGGACAAGGGAAGACCGGCAATCGTCCCCAGCACCGGCAAATCGGTCAGCATACGCAGGTCGTCCGGTGTCTGGATACGGTCGTCGAGGTAGTCCAGCCCTAACACGACCCCTACTGCCAGCAGCGCCCCCACCACTGCGGCTAAGAGGCCGTTGACCAGCGGGCGCGGGCGTACGGGCGCAGTCGGCGGCTGTGCCGGTTCCATCACCACCAGGTTGTCCACTGCCTGCGCTTCGGCCAACCGCAAGGTTTCGTAGTTTTGCAGCAGGTCTGAGTAGCTCAGTTGGTACTGGCTGAGCAGGTTGCTCAACTGTACTGCTTCCAACTCCTCTTGGGCGGTGCGCGCCTCCTCCAGGCTACGCAAAGCAAGCTGCGTCTCCTCGATCTGGCGCTGCACGCTGGCCATCTGCTCGCTCAAACTTGTCTTGGAGTCGGCAAAACGCTCCGTTTGCACGGCGCGTAGTTCCTCAACAAAGACCTGGGGCAGCGTGTTGGCGACGGCGCTGATCAAACTGGGGCTAGGGCCTTCGACGATCAGTTCGACCAGTTGGGTGTCGCGTACCGCTTGCACGCGCAGGTCGCTGATTTGGCTCTCGATCGTGGCTGGATCCAGACCTAACTGAGTAAACACCTGGGCGAGCATGGAGGGGCGCGCCATCAGTTCGGCATAGGTGCGGGCGGTGCGCTCGCTAGCGAGGATGTCATTGTATTGTACGTCAGCGGGGCTGCGCGCCTGGTTGATGAGCAGTTTGCTGGTGGCCTGGTAGGTGGGAGGCGTGTTAAGGCTGACGGCAAGGGCTACCCCGCCAGCAACCAGCGCACAGAGCGCGATCAGCCACAGCCGCCGCCACAGCACGTACACAAAGGGCAGCGTCTCCAGCGACGGCACCAACCGTACCCACCACGACCCGCGCATTTTACTCATGACTCCTCCTGGGGGGTCCAAAGCGTTTCCCGGCGGACATAGAACGTGGCCAGCAACGGGTTTGGCGAGACAGGTATCGCATTCGTGCCGATTCCACTGGCCTTCCGGTACACACTTTGGTTACAACACAGCAACACACAAGGACTCTGCGACTGGGAAGTGATATGTCGCAGCCGCTATCGCAGGGGATGGCGGCATGTTAAGAACCGATGGTACGTACCCAGCAACTCTAGGTTTGTCACTGGCCGCGCAGCAGTTGGCCCAAATCTACATTGAGGCCGCCGCTGCGACCTTCGCCGCCGACTTGCGGCATAAACTGGGCGATCTTCTGCGCCAGCCGATCCATCGGCATGGTCTGGAGCCAGACACGACCTGGGCCGCGCAAGGTTGCGAGGAACAAGCCTTCGCCACCCAGCAAGATGTTGCGGAAGCCGCGCACAATCTCCACCTCAAATTCGACCGATGGTTCAAACATGGCGACATGGCCTGTATCGACCCGCAGCACTTCACCGGCGGCCAGGTTCTTTTCTACGATCTCACCGTCAAAATTGACAAACGCCATGCCTGGGCCGGTCAGCTTTTGCAGGATAAACCCTTCCCCACCGAAAAGCCCGGCGCCAAAGCGTTTTCGGAAGTGCATGTCTAGGTCCACGCTTTTCTCGGCGCACATAAATGAGTCCTTCTGGACGATCATCGTCTGGCCTTCGGCCAGATTCAACTCCAGAATTTTGCCGGGGAATTCGCCGGAAAACGCCACTTCACCTGAACTGCCGTTGACGAAGTAGTCGACGATAAACAAGGATTCGCCGGAGAGGGCACGCTTGAACATCTTGCCCATGCCTCCGCCGGTGTTCGTCTCCATCTCTACCTGTTGCGTCATCCAACTCATGCCGCCCGAAGACGAATAGATGCGCTCACCCGGGTGGAGCGTGACTGTGAGAACAGGTAAGGTTGTGCCTTCAATGCGATATTGGACGGTCATACAGGTCTCCCAAAGCAGTAACCTGCGGATGCGCAGTGTATATAGCGTATGTGTTCCGACGAAGAATCGTCGATTTCTCGTTTTATTTGGCTACAAGTGTATACGTAACCCCAGATTTGTGCCAACTTTCTTCATTCTGCGCGGGCCGGTGGTAGGGTCAGGCGTGCCGCCTGTACCAACAGAATGTTTGGACAGGAAGTGGACAGGAGAATGTGCGTATCTATGGGTTGTCACGCCTCGTATCTCGTATATAGTGTGTACATATCCTAGTGAATCGCGTTCGAGCCTGAAACGCATTGCACATTGTTTCATCTTAGCGCCTGCTTTTGTCCGGCCTTTGAATAGGCCCTGCGGTCACAACTGAGATGGCCCGCCGCGATAGCGCGCAACGGTCAAGGAGTCCTGATAGATGCCATTCCCCCAAGCCCTCCTCATCGCCGACGATGCCGACTCCGCCAGCGTCTGGGAGAATATTCTCCAGCGCCGATCGATTGAGTGCATTCATGTGCGGTATGAAGCAGGTGCGCAGACGCTCACGCTGCCGGATGATTTTGACCTGGTGTTGATTGACAGCAGTTTTGACAGCGAAACGGCCATCCACCTGTGTAGCTTTGTCCGTGCGAAGAGCCGGAAGCCGATCCTGCTCATCACCTATGAAACTGATGTGCGTTACCAACTCCGGGCCTATGAGGCCGGGGTGGATGATTGTGTGGTGAGGCCGGTGAGCGTCCTCGTCTTTCTTGCCAAACTAGGTGCATGGATCAACCGCACAGCCACCGTCCATTACGATCCTTCTCGCGAAGACCTTGTGGCGTCGGGGTATCGCGCCGACCCAAAGACACGTCGGGTCTCTACTCCTGATGGGCGAGTTGTCCAGTTATCCACGTTGGAATTCCGGCTGTTCCGGCTGCTGTTGGCGAATCAGGGACATGTCTTGCAGACAGATTTTTTACTCAGCCATGTATGGGTTCATGGCTCAGGAGGCGATCCCAGGCTCTTGTCCAACCTTGTCTACCGGCTGCGGCGAAAGATCGGTCAAAATTCATCCAAGAACGGTCACATTTGTCGCGTGCCGGGCCAGGGTTATCGATGGGACCCGTCTGGCTCGCTGCAGAGTGCATAATGGTGGCTGGCATGAATCAAGTCGGTGTCTGCTTGTCATCAACCGGCGCTTCATTTGTCCATACGCCCCTTCCGGCTCCCCTCTATTTCATGACCCAAGTTAAGAATTACACATCAACTTAGGTCCCGGATCCCTAACTTAGTACCTCATTTTTCCACAAATCTGCGACCACTATCACTATCTTGCGACCGCTTGAGACCTCTCTCGCGGTCGAATTTGTGATACCGGCGTAATAAAATCAAATTGTGTTGCAGCTATGCCGCGCTGCAACCGATCACCGCATTCGCCCACTTATCAGAGGGAAGTATCACAAAGCAGCGCATCGCAGGACTGGTTGTTCGATCGTCCCTTTGATAAACGCAGAGGGATCGGCTTTT
>CAZYQJ010000302.1:0-6549 GCA_964649925.1 uncultured Litorilinea sp. | reverse complement strand
AGCCGTTGCCCTGGGCGAACTGGCAGGCGACGGCACATTTGGCGCGCTGGAGATGTTGGTCAATGACCTGCCGGACGGCGGCCAGCACCCGCGGCGCACGATGGCCTTTGGCCCGGATGGGATGCTCTATGTCACGGTGGGCAGCCCCTGTAATCTGTGTGTGGACGATGTGCGCGAGCGGGCGACGATCCTCCAGGTGCAGCCTGACGGGTCGTCACGCACGATCTTTGCCGACGGCCTTCGCAACGTGCTGGGCTTTGGCTGGCATCCGCAGACGGGCGAGATGTGGGGCATGGACCATGGGTCGGACTGGCTGGGTGATGACCAGCCGCCGGAAGAGTTGAACCGGCTGGAGGAGGGGAACAACTACGGCTGGCCCTTCTGCTATGCCGACAAACAGGTCAACCACTACTTCTCGGGTGAGCCTTCGGGCATGACCAAGGCGGAGTTCTGCGCGCAAAGTGTCGGCCCTGTGCTGACCTACCAGGCGCACAGCGCCCCAATTGGGATGGTCTTTTACACGGGCGACCAGTTCCCGGAAGAGTATGTGAACGATGCGTTTGTGGCGATGCGCGGGTCGTGGAACCGGATGCCGCCGTCCGGATATAAGGTGGTGCGCATTCTCTTTGATGAGGCGGGCCAACCGACCGAGTTTGAAGATTTCCTGACGGGTTTCTTAATCGAGGATGACGCGGCTCACTTCGGCCGTCTGGCAGGGCTGTTGGTGCTGCAGGACGGGTCGCTGCTCATCGTCGAGGACACCAACGGGGTGATTTACCGGGTCAGCTATGAGGATGCGGGCGGCGAAGCCCAATAATATGAGGTCGACTAATCGCTGCCAGGCGGCGTAGATCAGATGTGACGGAGCCCAGGTTCAGGGGGGACTTGGGTTCCGTCTTGATCTGTTGCGGGGTTTTTGCCAAAGGCGCGGATTTGAATGTACATTAATGCAATGAAGATTACAGTGTTTGCGCGAGGTTGTGGTAGAATAATGCTATACGCGTGGAAAATTGGATTTGACAGCGGGTTACCGTTGTGGTAAACTTATAAGTCGCGTTATAGCTGACGCTTTATGGCTAGATGCGAAAACTAAAAACGATTCAATTGAGAGGCGTGAGGGTATCAGGTGCCGGAATGGGGCGAGACAATTAAGGCGAAATGTCACCCCAAAGAGGCTCCTGATTTTGTTTGTGGGGACCGGCGGGACCCAACGGCAAAGACGACAACCGGACCAAGAGACAACCAAGCAAAGGTGCGTCTCCCTGTAGTTCAACAGTGTTGACATACCAAGACACCTGGCGTAGGTAGTGATTTAAACAGCGATGCCGCTGTTTAGTAACTATCTATATTGGTGTCTTATTGCTATTTTCCGGTCCGGTCTTATCTGACTTTCCGGCGAATTCCGGCCTCGTTCATCGTAGTTGTAAGGAGCGGAGTAACTACATGAGCCTATCCTGGAACGGTACAAACGCTGATGTCCGGGGTGTACGCACGCAGCGTAAATCCTATGCGCGTACACCGACCATTTTGGAACTGCCTCGGCTGACCGAGGTGCAGTTGCGTAGCTTTGAGTGGTTTAAAGGAGAGGGGCTGCGCGAGCTTTTCAGTGAGATTTCTCCTATCGTTAGTTTTAACAAGAATCTAGAACTTCATTTCGGCGACTTTTACTTTGGTGAACCGAAGTACCCTGAGGACGAGTGCCGGGAGCGGGATATCACCTATTCGGCGCCATTGTGGGTCACGGTCAAGTTGGTCAATCGCGACACGGGGGAAGTGAGCGAGCAGGAAGTCTTTATGGGCGACTTCCCGCTCATGACTGAATCCGCTACCTTTATTATCAACGGCAGCGAACGCGTGGTCGTGAGCCAGTTGATCCGCTCGCCTGGCGTCTATTTCACCGTCGAAGAGGACCGCAGCACCGGGCGTGACTTGGCCGGGGCCAAGTTGATCCCCAGCCGCGGGGCGTGGCTGGAGTTTGAAACCAGCAAGCGCGATATCATCAGTGTCAAGGTGGACCGCAAGCGCAAACTGCCGGTCACGATCCTGCTGCGCGCCGTGGGCTTTGGCACCGACGACGAGATCCGCGATCTCTTCGCCGACGTCGACACCGACATAGACCACCCGTTCATCGAGTCTACGTTGGAGCGCGACGCGACCAGCAACGTGACCAATAGCCAGCAGGGGACCGAGGATGCCTTGCTGGAGTTCTATAAGAAACTGCGCCCAGGCGACCCGCCTACATTGGATAACGCCAACAGCTTTTTGCAGAACCTGTTCTTCACGCCCCGGCGCTATGACTTGGGCAGGGTAGGGCGCTATAAGCTCAACCGGCGGCTGCAACTGAATACCCCGCTGGAGACGCGCATCCTGACCACGGAAGACCTGGTTGCCGTCATCAAGCGGATCATCAACATCAACAATAGCTCAGCCCGTCCCGACGACATTGACCATCTGGGCAACCGGCGGGTCAAGACTGTGGGCGAGTTGATCCAGAACCAACTGCGGATCGGCCTGTTGCGGATGGAGCGGGTGGTGCGCGAGCGCATGTCCATCCGGGACCCGGAGCAGGTTACGCCGTTGAGCCTGATCAATATCCGGCCTGTGGTGGCGGCCACGCGTGAGTTCTTTGGCGGCAGCCAGCTTAGCCAGTTTATGGACCAGACCAACCCGCTGGCGGAACTCACCAACAAGCGCCGTCTGAGTGCATTGGGGCCGGGCGGTCTGCGCCGTGAGCGTGCTGGGTTTGACGTGCGCGACGTGCATTTTAGCCACTATGGGCGCATCTGCCCCATCGAGACGCCGGAGGGCCCGAACATCGGCCTGATCGGTTCGTTGGCGAGCTATGCGCGCGTCAATGACTTTGGCTTTATCGAGACCCCTTACCGGCGGGTGCATACCGAGGTCGAGCCGACTGTCGAGGCGATGACCGGGCACACGTTGGACGAAGACATTGTGGACGGGGATACCACGCTGGCGACGCGCGGCACGGTGATCGACGACGCGCTGGCGGCCAAGATCGCTGCGTTGTATGACGGGGCTGGCAGCAACGGCAATGGCAGCGAGCGCCCGATGGTGCGCGTCAAACCTTATGTCGGTCGTGATATTTACTATCTGACTGCGGATGAGGACGAAGAGGCTTCGATTGCTCAGGCTTCTTCGCAACTCAGTGCGGTGGGTGAATTCCAGAATCCGCGGCCTTCGGCCCGCCGCGCCGAGACCTTCCTCTTTGAGCAGCCGGGGCGCATCCGCTTTATGGACGTGTCGCCCAAGCAGATCGTCGGGGTGTCGGCGGCGCTGATCCCGTTCCTGGAACATGACGACGCCAACCGTGCCCTGATGGGCGCCAACATGCAGCGGCAGGCTGTGCCGCTGGTCCGGCCTGATGCGCCGCTGGTTGGTACGGGTATGGAGTATCAGGCGGCGGTGGATTCCGGCCAGGTGTTACTCGCCAGGAACGCTGGCGAAGTGGTGAGCGTGACCGGCGACCAGGTGGTTGTACAGGAAGACGACGGCACGCGCCGGGTCTATTACCTGCGGAAGTACAACCGCAGCAATCAAAGCACCTGTATCGACCAGCGCCCCACGGTCTTCAAAGGTGACCGGGTGGTTCCTGGCGCGATCTTGGCGGATAGCTCCAGCACCGAGAATGGCGAACTGGCATTGGGCCAGAATGTGGTGGTCGCCTATATGAGTTGGGAGGGCGGCAACTTCGAGGATGCGATCCTGGTCAGCGAGCGGCTGGTGCAGGAGGACAAATACACCTCGATCCACATCGAAAAACATGAGATTGAGGCGCGCGAGACCAAGTTGGGGCCGGAGGAGATCACCCGCGATATCCCCAATGTCGGCGAGGACGCGTTGAAGGATTTGGACGAAGAGGGCATTATCCGCATCGGCGCGGAGGTCAACCCCGGTGATATCCTGGTGGGCAAGATTACGCCCAAGGGTGAAACTGAACTGACCCCCGAAGAAAAGCTGCTGCGGGCCATCTTCGGTGAAAAGGCGCGCGAGGTCAAGGATAGCTCGCTGCGCCTGCCCCACGGTGAACGCGGCAAGGTGGTGGATGTCAAGGTCTTTGACCGTGACGAACACCGTGACCTGGCCGCCGGGGTAGAGAAGATTGTCCGTGTGAGCGTGGCACAGCGCCGCCGTCTGACTGAAGGCGACAAGATGGCAGGCCGTCACGGCAACAAGGGCGTCATCTCTAAGGTGGTTCCGATCAGTGACATGCCCTTCCTGGAGGATGGTACCCCTGTAGACATCATCCTCAACCCGTTGGGCGTGCCGGGCCGCATGAACATCGGCCAGATCCTGGAGGCCCACCTGGGTTGGGCCGCCCACAAGTTGGGCTTCTTGGCCGAGACCCCCGTCTTTGACGGGGCGATGGAAGACGAGATTGAGGCTGAATTGGCACGCGCCTGGCTCATCGACCGCGCTTGGCACGATGCGACCCAGGCGGCCTGGGAACTGATCCAGGCCGAGGGGATTGACGGCTCCGAGTTGATCGACGACAGCGATGCACGCCGTCTCTACCTGGTTAGCTGGCTGGAGCCGCTGGGTTATGACGCCGAGCGCGTCTATCGCGATGAGGCCTATGCGCGTTTTGCCTGTCTGCGTGAATGGTTGCGCGCGCGCGGTTATGCGCCGGAAGAAGTGATTCCGGAATCCTACACCACGCGCCGCACCAGCAAAGAATCCAACGATGCGGTCAAGGAAGTGGCGCTGCGTGAATGGATGCTGTACCGCGGTGGGGACCCGGGTGACCTGACCGGCGCTGATCTGCAGGCAGCCGCTCAGGAGTTGAGCCTGGACACAGGCTGGCCGATGCCTACCACGGGCAAGCAGCGGTTGTACGATGGCAAGACCGGCGAGCCCTATGACTCTCCGGTGACAGTGGGCGTTGTCCAGATGCTGAAACTGCACCACTTGGTGGAGGACAAGGTTCACGCCCGGAGCACCGGCCCCTACAGCCTGGTCACCCAGCAGCCGCTGGGCGGTAAGGCGCAGTTCGGCGGCCAGCGCTTCGGCGAGATGGAGGTCTGGGCGCTGGAAGCCTATGGGGCTGCCTATACGCTTCAGGAGATGCTGACCGTCAAGTCGGACGATGTGAGCGGTCGCGTCAAGACCTACGAATCGATTGTCAAGGGCGAAGAGATTCAAAGTCCCGGCGTGCCGGAGAGCTTCCGGGTGTTGGTGAAGGAGCTTCAAAGCCTAGCGCTGGATGTGCGTGTCGTCAACGAAAAGGGCGAGATCATCCAGTTTGGCAAGGAAGACAGCGAGGAGCATCTGCCCAAGCTGGGCTTCAGCCTGAACGTGCCGGGGCCGATGAGCCGCAGCACGGAATGAGTGTGAGACAACGTGGACTTTGCGGCGGACGCTGCGCCCCAACCGGGCGCAGCCCAGCCTATGCGGACAGCGGGCGACGGGACCGGTCCCTTGCGGAGGATGACAGGCCGGTTCCGCGCCTTTTCCTCCGAATCCACATGGAGATGGATCAATGGAAGTAAAAAACTTTGAAGCGATTCGAATTTCCCTGGCCTCGCCTGAGGAAATTCGTGAATGGAGCTACGGCGAGGTTACCAAGCCGGAGACAATCAACTATCGTACGCTGCGGCCTGAACGCGATGGCCTGTTCTGTGAGCGCATCTTCGGCCCGACCAAGGACTGGGAATGCGCCTGTGGTAAATACAAGCGGGTGCGGTATAAGGGGATTGTCTGTGATAAGTGCGGTGTCGAGGTTGCGCCCAGCCGGGTGCGCCGCGAGCGCATGGGCCATATCGAACTCGCCTCGCCCGTCAGCCATATCTGGTATGTAAAAGGTGTGCCCAGCCGCCTGGGGCTGCTGCTCAACATCAGCCCTCGGCATCTGGAGCGCGTGTTGTACTTTGCCCAATACATCATTACCAACGTCAACGAGGACGCGCGCAGCCGCGCCATCCAGCGCCATGAGCGTGAGTTGGCGATGCGCCTGGCGCGCATTGATAACGAAAACGCCGATACGTTGGGCGTGAAGGAAAAACAACTCGAAGAGCAGTTGGCCGCGCTGGACGAGGAAGAAGAGCAGCAGATCCAGGAACTGGACAAGCGAATCTCGGATCAGTCCACGCAGGCCATCAACGAGGCCCAGTCGTTGCAGACCTGGATCGCATCGCGCGTGGGTCAAAAGGCGACGGAAGCCAAGCGTCTTTCCTGGTCGGATCAGGATGTCTTCAAGGCGGGCGAAATCATCTCGCGCGACCATGACATGATCATCAACGATATGCTGCAGGAACGGGTCAACGAATTGCAGCGGGAGTCCGATGAGGAAAAGGACAACATCCGCCTGATCTTCGGCGCGCGGCGTGAGCATATTCGCAGCGAACTGGGCGCAGAGGTTGACGAGATGCGCCAGGCGGTCGAAGAGAAGAAGGACCGTATCCGCGCCCAGATGGAGCGCGACCTGGAAGATCTGAAGCTGTTGGAGGAAAAACAGCTTCTGACCGAGAACCGCTACCGCGAACTGGCCGACAAGTGGGGCAATGTCTTCACTGCCGGGATGGGGGCGGAAGC
>CAZYQJ010000301.1:0-6557 GCA_964649925.1 uncultured Litorilinea sp. | reverse complement strand
GGCTCACCGACAATCCGGAATTGCAGGGACGGGACTGGCTGCAAGAACTGATTGACGGTTCTCGGGCACGGGGCATGACAGTCGGCGCCGAACTTTCACATACCTGGGTGGACAAGGAGCGGACGCGCGGCGAACTGACAGACGTTGTGCAACAAGATATCTACGGCAATCGCTTCGACCAGCAGATCTGTTTCAACCATCCCGATGTGCGCGCCTATGGGATTGCGCTCTATGTAGATCTAGCAAGCCATTACGACATTGACTTTGTCCAGACCTGTGTACGCGGCTTTAACCCAGGCCGTATGCAGCCGTGGACCGCTTCAAACTCGCCGGAACTGCAGCGTTTGACAGGGATCGTGTTAGGCGGCTGTTTCTGCCCGCACTGTAAAGCCGCAGCCGAGCGGCGCGGCATCGACTGGAATGCGATGGTAGACCGGTTGAAGTGGTTGGCTGACGGCTACGACCGCTATAACCACAGGCAAGCCTTTGAAATGAACCTGCTTTGGAACAGCAGCATGACCACTGCAGCCCTGCTAGGAGAGAACCCCGAACTCTACGCGTTCCTCAAGTTCCGCATTGACTCCATCACCGAATTTTTCCGTGAAATTTACGACGCCGTCCACGCCGCCAAACCGCAGATTGACGTGCGGCTCAACCACTATGCAGCCTACCCGGAACTGATGGGGCTGGACCTAAAGAGCGTCTGTCAGTTTATGGACTCGGTTCGCAGTTCAGACTACAGCGAGCAGTCAGGCGACCCCAAGCGCGTCCAGGAATGGAAGCGAGGCTATCTGCACAGTATCCGCCGTGCTATCGGCGTAGACAAGTACTTCCTGTCTGCCATCTCCCCACGCCCCAAGGCAACACCTGAATTGGTCAAGCAGGGTATCCTCGTCTCTGCCCAGTGCGGCGCAGACGCGCTAACGATTGGACACTATGACGGCTCCTGGATGAATTGCCTGCGCGCCATTCGTGAAGGACTGGAGGAGGCCGGTATCGAGATCGCGCCCCAACCGGTTAATGCAGGAGTGCCGCAACCTGTGGCCGCGGATTGAGCTGGCCGCGGGTAGGGGCCAGCAATTTGCGCCTACATAGGTCAACAAGGAGACGACTGGTATGGCTATTGAGATTGATTTCGGCGAGGTAGGTGCGGCCCGCCTCGACCTGCCCGATGCTCAGGTGCAGTGGGCCAGCAGCAAATATACCCCGGCCACCCGCAGTTGGGAAGAGATCGTCGAGGCGGCGCTCGCCGCACCCATCGGCGCACCGCGGTTACACGACATGGACCTGCGCGGCAAGCGAGTTGTAGTCATCACCGATGACTGGGGGCGACCCACCCCAGCCTACCGTGTCCTGCCCACGGTGCTGCGTGCGGTGGAGCAGGCAGGGGCAAGCCGTGAGGATATCACGGTGATGACTGGAAGCGGCGTCCATGCCCCAATGAGTGACGAGGACATGATCCGCAAGGTGGGGCAAGACATTTTTCAGAGTTATCGCTGTGTCTCCCACGACGCGGTCGCCCATGAGATGACATATATCGGCGTCACGTCACGCGGCACACCGGTCTGGATTAACAAGATCGCCGCAGACGCCGACGTGCGGATCGCCGTTGGGCGCGTGGGGCCGCACAATACGCACGGCTATGAGGGTGGGGCCAAGATGATCACACCCGCGGTCTCACACTGGATCACCGTGCTGCGCAATCACTCCACCAACTTTTCACCCTACGCCGAGTACGGTAGCTATGAACTGAACCCCAGCCGCCAAGATGTAGATGAGATCGGCGGGATGGTGGGGCTGGAGTATATTGTCAACTTCGTCATCAACCGGCAGGGCGAACCGATAGCCGGGTTTGCGGGCCACCGCTTGGCAGCCCACCGTGCGGCCATTGCCTGGGGTGATCGCGAGGTGTGGAGCGCCGAGATTGGGCAGCGTGCCGATATCGTGATCGCCACGCCCGGCACAATATCGCCCGGCGCTTCTCCTCTCGAGATGGCAACGCTGGCCTGCAAGCTTGGGGGTACGACCATCTTTGTGAACCCTGTGGGGCCAAAGCTTCCCAGGGACGAGCCGTTCCCGCGCAGCGCCAAACCGATCTCGCAGAATGGTGGCGCATCTGCTGGATCCGCATCCACTGGCGCTGATCTTCAGGCCGAGATGCCCACATGGCGATTCGATCAAATCTTCCTGGAACACGAACGGCGCGATCTGGGCCTGCCAGCGCGGGCAATGAGTGACCGCTGCAAGACCATCCGCGGCGAGTACTATCGCCGCCGCCCGGGAGTGACACGGCATGTCATTGTCGTGGGTGAGGCGTTGGCTCCTGACGCCGAAAACCGGCTGGGGCATCATCCTGCCCCCTCTCTCCAGGCTGCGGTGGACACAGCCCTCGCCCGCGAAGGCCGGGAGGCGCGTGTGGTCATCTTACCCAATGCCTCGACGACGCTTCCGCTGGAACGCTTCCATACATTTCCAGATAACGATAAGACGGTCGAAGAGTGGGCTGCTATCAATGCTGCCGCCAGCGTTCCTCGGCTGACGGCAGCGCAGTTGGCGGGTATTGCGGCTTCCATTGCGTGACAGTGTCTCTGTAGTGGCAAGACCTTGTTGTCTACCCATTCCGCACGATCTCGAAAAAGAGGAGAGAAATGATGCAAGAAGACACTCGCAATCCGATTCAGCAGAATTCGGTCGTAGTTCGGTCGCTGACGCGCCGTCAGTTCTTGCATGGTGTAGCGGTGGCGGCGGGCGGTCTAGCGCTTGCCGCCTGTGCAGCTCCTGTCGCGGTTCCCGGTGCGGAGTCTAGCGATGCCGGAGGTGCAGCCCCATCGGCGGAGCAGACAGTGATCAGTCTGTACTCCGGCGGTGACGAAACCGAGATCGCGATGTTCGATGCCATTGTCGCCGGGTTTGAGGCTGAAAATCCCGACATCCGGGTAGACAAGCAGTACGACCCAACGATGAGTTGGCCCAAGACGATCAACATGCTGCGCACCGGCACCGCGGCAGATATCCAGCGCGTCAACGATGACTCCGTTTTCATGCTTACGGCAGCAGGGGTGGTCACGGTCCTTGATGATTTCTTTGACCGTGACCTGAATCGCGATGACTACTATTCGATCATGTTTGAGGAGAGGACAGGGCCAGGAAATACACTAGGCAGTGCCTATGTCTGTTCGGCCCCGCTGATTGGCTTCTTCAACTTGGACCTGATGGACGAAGCGGGTTTGGAGATGCCCACCGACTGGATCGAGGGCAACCCTGACATGGCGGGAATGGACGCCATGTTTGAAAGGCTGATCAAGCGGACGGGAGACCGCGTCGACGTCTATCCTTTCCATGCACCCTACTGGCAAATCGTCACGGCGATCTATAACGTGGGCGTAGACATGTGGGCTGAGGACGGAACACGCTCCACGATGAATGACTCAAGAGCACTGGAAGTGGTGGAACTGTGGCAGAGTTGGTTTGAGAAGGGATACTTCGTGCCCGAAGGCGAAGATCCTGAGCAGTTGTTCAACAGCGGGTTGCTGGCGATCAAGTATGACTACGCCCCCTTTGCACAGCAGATCCCGGAGTCGATCCGATTTGACATCGGCCCCACCTGGGGCGGTACGCGGGTCAAAACCTTCCAGGCCGGGCGCAATATCTCAATTCCTTCGTTCTCAGAGCATAAGGAAGAGGCGTGGCAGTTCCTCAAGTATATGCTGAGCAAACCGGGTCAGGAGGAGATCGCCAAGATCGACTGGGGCGTTCCGGTGTTGAAGGAAGTCGCCGAGGGACCAGTCTTTCTCGACCCCAACAAGCGGCTCAACAACCACCAGATCTTGCCGAGCAGCCTGGAAATCGGCTCTGTGCCATGGCCGCACAACCCCGCCTCGGAAGCCTACATGATCCCGTTCCGGCAACTGACGGCTGTGAACACGGGTCAACAGGCCCCGGATGCTTTTATCTCAGAGGCCGAAGCGTACCTGACCGGTGTACTTGAATCTGTGGGATGGGACCAAAGCATGGACACGCCCGACTACCGGATGAGCGAAGAAACCTTTGCGGAGTTGGTGCCTGAAGAAGAGTAAGGGTCATGAGTCTGCATCAGGCCGGATGCATCCCCTGACATCTGGCCGCTGCACCTTCGAGAGCTTTCAGTGATCGAGAGGATGATGCATATGGTTTCTTCCGCCCAGGAGACACAGGCTCATCAGATACCGCAAAGCCGCCTGCCTTTTTACAAACGCGCCAAGTGGGATGAGGCGATCAATGGCTGGCTGTTTGTGTTGCCGGTCGTGTTGGGCACCCTCGTACTCAATGTGCTTCCTGCACTGCCCAACCTGTACTACAGCCTGACCGAATGGAATGCCCTCCTCTCGCCCAAATACATCGGGGTGGCCAATTACGTGGAGTTGGCGAATAGCCCTGTCTTTTTGAACAGCCTGCGCGTCACAGCCATTTACGTCGCGCTATCCGTACCCCTGACCATGGCAGCGGGCCTGGTATTGGCCCTGCTCGTCAACCGGCAACTGGCGGGCGTGAGCCTCTATCGGGCGATCTTTTATCTTCCTCACGTATGCAACATCATAGCCATTGTCATCATCTTCCGCTATCTGCTTGCGCCGCGCTTTGGCTTTATCAACCAGGCGCTCTGGAACGTCTTTGGCATCATCGGCCCCAACTGGCTTGGCGGCGCATGGACCGCGATGTTCTCCATCATCTTAGTCTCAGTCTTCATGGGTGCAGGCTATCAGATGGTCATTTACCTGGCCGGTCTGCAGAACATCCCGGACCACCTCTATGAAGCGGCCACCCTCGATGGTGCGAACAACTGGCAGAAGTTCCGTTCGGTCACCTTGCCGCTGTTGACGCCTACCATCTTTTTTGTGTTGATTCTGAGCATCATCGGGTCGTTCAACGTCTTTGCGCTGGTTTATGCCATGACCAGCGGCGGGCCAGGCCGGGCCACCCAGGTCGTCTTTTTCCTGCTCTATGAAGAAGCCTTCCAACGTTACCGGTTTGGCTACTCGGCGGCAATTGCTGTGGTGATGGCTGCCATCGTTGGCATCCTGACCTGGATCAACTGGTGGCTCAGCAAACGCTGGGTATTTTACGAATAGGGGAAACGCTGATGGCACAGCAGACACAGGTGATGGGGACACCGGTCAGTACAGCGCGGCGCAACAAGATCTTTAGCGCGCTCTTCTGGCATCTATTCTTAGCCGCCCTTTCGGTGCTCTTTATCTTCCCCTTTTTATGGATGGTCTCCACCTCCTTTAAAGAGCCAAACAATGCGCTGATCTGGCCTCCGCAGTGGATCCCTAATCCCTTTACGACGGAGAACTACACCCGGCTCTTTGTGGGGCGCACGGCGAGTTACTTGCCATTTCTGCGTTTCTTTCTGAATAGCGCATACATCGCAGTGATCGTTGTAATCGGGCGGCTGCTGGTGTGCAGCGCGGGTGGGTTTGCCTTTGCGCGCCTGCGCTTTCCGGGCCGCAATGCAGCATTTGCCATGCTCATCGGCGCCCTGCTCCTGCCGCCGGTGGTGATGATCATACCTCTCTACTCCTTTTACCTGGCGATTGGATGGATCGACACCCATCTGCCGCTCCTCGTGCCGCCCATCGTAGCAAGCACATTCGGCACGTTTCTGTTCCGGCAGTTCTTTATGACATTGCCACAAGACCTGGACGACGCGGCGCGTATCGACGGGGCGAACTACTGGCAGATTTTTTTGCGCATCGCACTACCATTGGGAAAGCCGGTTGCCGCCGTACTAGCGATCTTTACCTTCCAGGAGAGTTGGAATAACTTCCAAACTGCCATTATCTACATCAACACGCTGCGCAAGCAGACGCTGCCGGTGGGACTGCAGGCGTTCAACCAGCAGTTCAACACAGAATACACGATCCTAATGGCAGGTTCTGTGCTGGCGTTGCTACCCATCCTCCTGCTCTTTATTGCCTTCCAGCGTTACTTCGTTCAAGGGATTCAATTCACTGGCCTGCGCGGATAAGTAGGTCTGTGCCTTCAATAGGCCAAAGGAGAATCACAATGGCACATATAAAGCGTCTGACACGGCGCAACTTCCTGAAAATCAGTGCCGGTACGGCCAGTGTCATGGCCCTGACGGCCTGTACGCCCGCCGCTGTGCCAGCGGTCACGGGCCAATCCAGTGACGACAGCAACGTAGAACCCGAGACGCCGACCGTGCAGTTAGCTACCTGGACCGCAGCGGCCAATCTTCCGGTCTGGCAGGAGGCGATTGACAGTTTTCAAGAGAAGAATCCCGATATTAGCGTCACAATGGAACACACGCCATCTGACGCTTACTGGGACAAGTTGACTGTCTCCTAT
Organism: uncultured Litorilinea sp.; assembly: GCA_964649925.1. Classification (GTDB taxonomy): domain Bacteria; phylum Chloroflexota; class Anaerolineae; order Caldilineales; family Caldilineaceae; genus QEUY01. The sequence continues at coordinate 209 of CAZYQJ010000301.1, read as the reverse complement.
GCGGGCGGCACTGCCCCCGATATCATCTATGCCCCACCCGATCAGGCGCAGCGGACCGGCAGCCAGGGCATGTTGCTGGAGCTTACTCCTTATATTGAGAAAGACGGCCTCAATTTGGAGGATATCAACCCACCTTCGCAGCGGCCCTTTGTATGGGATGATAAGGTGTGGGCGATCTGCGCATGGAATGACACACGCTATACGATCTA
>CAZYQJ010000300.1:0-6578 GCA_964649925.1 uncultured Litorilinea sp. | reverse complement strand
TGCCAGATACTCTATCCAAACCAGGTTTTGATATCGTTCCGGTCGAGTACTGCGCTCTGGGTCGCCGCATCGCTGCTGGGGGCGACAAGACAAATGAAAGGGCGTATCCATACGAACGGATACGCCCCGATATTGTTCCATTTCTCTGCTCAGTTGGCAAAGACCGACCTGTTTTATTCTAGATGATCTTCACCGCGGGCGGCGGTTGCAGGGCGAGCAGGCTCACGCGTGACGCCACCTTACGCGCCAGGCGGCGGAACGATTTCGCCGCTTCGCTCTCCGGCGCATCGATCACAATCGGTTTGCCGCTGTCGCCGCCCATGCGGATGCGCGGGTCTAGCTCCACCGATCCAAGATACTCCACTTCCATCAACTGCGCTGCGCTTTCGCCGCCGCCTGTGCCAAAGACTTCGCCGCTCATGTTCTCGATCACGCCGAGGATGGGCACTTCGAGCCGCTTGAAGGCGGTTGCCCCGCGCCGCGCATCGCTGATGGCGACGGCCTGGGGGCTGGTCACGATGATCGCGCCGGTCAGCGGTACACTCTGCGCCAGGCTGAGTTGGGCATCGCCTGTGCCGGGGGGCAGGTCTACGATCAAATAGTCAAGTTCTCCCCAGCGCACGTCGGTGAACAACTGCTGGATGGCCTTGTGCAGCATCGGCCCGCGCCAGACCACGGCTTCGCCTTCGGGCATCAAAAAGCCCATGCTGATCACCTTGACGCCATACGCTTCATACGGGACCAGTTTGTCGTTCTCGACACGCGGCTGCCCGCTCAACCCAAACATGATGGGGATGTTCGGCCCGTAGATATCGGCGTCCAGGACGCCCACCTTGGCCCCCTCCTGCGCCAGGCTGACCGCCAGGTTGGTGCTGACCGTGCTTTTGCCCACGCCGCCCTTGCCGCTGGCGACGGCGAGAATGTTTTTGATCGGCAGGTTGAGTTTGGCCGTAATGCGGGCGTCGGCGCGCACTTGGGCATCAAAGCGCACATTCACCGTCTCCACGCCGGGGACAAGTCGCTTGACGGCTTCGGACGCTTCCTGCTCGATCTGTCCACGCAAAGGGCAAGCCGGGGTGGTCAACATGACCGTAAAGCCGACAGTGCCATCCTGGATGGTGATGTCATGCACCATGTTGAGCGTGATCAGGTCGCGGTGCAGTTCCGGCTCTTGAACGGTGCTGAGCGCGGCGCGCACCGCTTCTTCGGTGATGCCCGTTGGTTGTTGGTTGGTTCCTGCCATTGTATATTTTCCTTTATGGTATCTCACGGGCGCATTGCCCGACGGAGCCTCTATTTAAAGCGATCGTCGCCAAAACGTGTCATACTCTCTACGGTTAGCCTAGACGCGGCTAACCTCCTTGTCCGTGACCGAAGTCTCGTTTCGGCTGTCGGCCAGGATCATTTGCGCCACCTGGCGGCCCATCTCCACGGCATAGTTGGTGCCGCGATCCCAGGGATAGACCTGGCTCATGGAGGCAAAGTACAGCCCGGCCAGCGGCGTGCGGATGGCGGGAATCATGGCTGCATAGCCCACGGGCGGCACAGGTTGGGCGTAGTGCGCCTTATGCACCCAGGCCCCGGTCACCCAGTCAGGCCGGAAGTCAGGGTTGAACTTGGCCAGGTGCGGCACGAACTCCGCCAGCAGGGCGTCCACGTCCATCTCAAAATAGCGGTGGTCTGTGTCCAGGTAGTCGCCGATGTAGATCAGATGGTCGCCGCCATAGTGGCTGCGGTCGATCATATTGGTATGTTCGACCAGGGCCAGAAAGGGCAGCCCCTCACGCTTGGGGATGTTCGCCCAGTAGATGGGCGGCATCAACGGGTGTTTGAGCGCCACCGTTGTGACCACCGCGCCCATGCTCTGCAGCCCGCGCAGCGCCGACAGATAGCTGTCGGGTAGGTCAGGCGCAAGCCGCTGCATCAGGCCGGGGCTGACGGTGCTGAGTACGGTGTCAAAGACGGCAGGGGGCTGGCCGCTGACCTCTACTTTCAGTTTGCCTTCGGCGGTGGGGGTGATGGCCTGGACGCGCGCGCCGGTGTGCAGGCTGGCGCCGTGCTGCCGCGCCGCGTCCGCCAGCGCATCCACAAAGGTCTGGAAGCCCCCCTGGAAGTACCCCAACTGCCGCGTGCGTTTGACCATGCGCGCCCAGAACCAAGCCAGGTTGACGTCGGTGTAATGGTCGCCAAATTTGCCCTGGAGCAAGGGCTGCCAGAGCATCTGGTAGGCGGTGCGTCCCATCCAGCGCTCCAGCCAGGGGTCGGCCAGGATGCGGTCAAAGCGCCGCCAAGGGCGCAGCGGGTGATAGCGCAGATAACCCAGTACCGCACCCATCCGCAGCCGGTTGGCGAGCGAAAGATGGGGGAACTGCAAGACGCGCAGCGGCGTGTCCATTGGGTAGTTGCGACCACGGTAGTGCATGGCCGTGACCGGCGTATGAAATTCGAGCCGGTGCGCCAACCCCAATTCACGCGTCAGGCCGATGATGGCGTCGTCATTGGTGAAGAGGTGGTGATAGAAATGCTCTAGGGGCCATTCCCAGGTGGGCCGACCTCGGAACCCGGCGGCCAGGCCACCCAGTGTCGGAGCGCCTTCCAAGACCGTCACGGTCATGCCGGGCTGCCGGGCGAGGTCATAGGCCGCGCTCAGCCCGGCAATGCCGCCGCCGATGATGGCGACACGCCGCCCATACGGCGGGGCGGTCGGATCATTCATGCCAAATCCATTTCTGCGATGCCGAAAATCCCTGCCTCCCGCAAGGGTAGGCTATTTGGGCCGGATCAAGCCGCCAGCGACAATTCTCCAGGGCGGACGCCTTGTTGAAGCTGTTGGCTCAGTTCTTTTTTCGCCCGGCTGTACAGTTCCAACAGATCACTGTCGGACCCTTTGAAGGATTGCACCGTCTGGGTGGCGCACAAGAAACAGCCGCGCAGAAATTTATAGTTGTTGCTATTGCACCGCAGACAGCCGTTCAGTTCAATCATCATCAGCACAAAGGCCAGGCTGTCGGGGTGGGTTTCCGGCAGCGCCGCCACCCGATCGACCAGTTCCCGCCATTCATCGCCGCGCAGTTCGCGCAGGCTTGGGATTAGATGTGCCGGGAATAGGAGTTCAGCCTTTGAATGAACTGCAAACTCGCTTAGGTCCGACATAAAATCCTCCGATTCATACCTAATCATCCAACAAAACGCAGGCAGCGGCGCATGGCCGCCTGACTTCGTCTTGCTCGGCGCTCTAAAAGTCCAGCGCCACGTTGGGCAATTTGACCCGCTGCGGTTCCCCATTCGCGGAGGGATGGCTCACGAGCAAGTTCAGCGTGCCCACCAACTGCTGTACATCGACCCCGGCCTGTTCGCTAACTTGCGCCAGCGTTTGGTCCGGCTCCACCGCGCAATGGTCGCAGCCCCCAAGATGAAACTGGGCCAAGACCTGCTCGCTTTGAGGGTGCATCAGCAACGCCTCGCGCACGGTGATTTCCGGCGAGAAAACAAGGTCGCCGCTCTGTTTGCGGAGGGCCACGCGCAGATCTGCGGTTTCGTCCTGGAAACGTTCCTGCAGGCGGCGCAGTTCATCGTTGGCATCAAAGAGCGCCTTGTTATAGCGGTCCAGGCGGCGGCCTGCGATTTCTAGTTCTTGGTTGAGCTTCCAGGCGTAGCCCAGTGCCGCCAATGCCACGCCCAGAGCCAACCACGCTATGATCGTCGCCATCGTGAAGACTTCTCCCGTTCCACCCTATTCCAACACCATCGATTCGCCCGGCGCTAAGACTGTGCAGTCGATCTCCGCCACGGTGCGCAGCTTGTTGGCAAAGGCGTTGGCATCCTGCTGGATCGGCGGGAAGGTCTGGTAATGCACCGGGATCACCTGTTTGGCTTTGACAAACTGGGCGGCCATGATGGCGTCATCCGGCCCCATCGTAAAGTTGTCGCCAATGGGCAGAACGGCCACGTCCACGCCGCCCGACTCGCCGATCAGCTTCATGTCATAGGTGAGGGCTGTGTCGCCTGCGAAGTAGACATCATGCCCATCGTTGAAGTGGACAACCATGCCATTGGGGTGGCCGCCGCTGCTGCCATCGGGCATGGTGGAACTGTGCAGCGCCACCACCAGTTTGACGCGGCCAAAGGGGAAGGTGTAGGCGCCGCCCGTGTTCATGCCGTGGACGGCTTTGGCTCCCTGCTCCTGCATCCAGGTCACCACTTCAAAATTGCTGATCACCAACGCGCCCGTGCGTTTGGCCAGGGCTGGTGCGTCCGCGGTGTGGTCGCCGTGGCCGTGGGTCAACAGGATATAGTCCGCCTCAACTTCGTCCACGGTCACCGGGGCCAGCGGGTTGTTGGGCGCAAAGAACGGATCCAACACCAACTTGGCGTCACCTGTATCAATGGCAAAGGTGGAATGACCGTAATAGGTAAGTTGTATTGACACGTCGTTTACCCCTCCTGCGCGTGATCTACCCATGTGCTTCTGCCAGTTAGCATTTATAAGACAAGACAGACTTACCATACCGGCAAGTCTGTCTCTCTGCATCTAACTCAACTCCTGCCATCGGCATGGCACAGGCCAGGAGCAGACTTCTGGTGCTGCCGGCAGGGATGCCACCGGTGATCTTACTCGGCATTCTCTTTCCGCTGTCGCGCCTTTTCGGCGGCCTTGCGTTTCAACTCTTCGAGCCGGGCTTTTTTGGCGGCATCATCGCCGGAAGCGGGGGCTTTGGCCGAGCCAGCAGCGGCCTTTTCACGTGCAGCGGCGGCACGCGCCGCGGCCTGCTGCTTGAGTGCCTCCAGTTCTTCGGGGGTTCGCTTGGGCTTGGCGCCGTTGCCCTTATCCGCGGCCGCGCCTGCCGGTGCTGCTTCTTTGGCGGCCGCTTTTTCGGCGCGGGCCTGAGCTTTGGCGGCGGCCCGGGCGCGCTCTTCTTCCTCTGCCTTGCGCCGCACCTCTTCTTCCATCTCGTATTGCGTGGGCCAGAGCGCGGCGTAGTACTCGACAGGGACGGTCAATTCTGCTTTGTCATAGACAAGCTGCGGGTAGCGGTCATAGACGGCCAGTTCATAGTCATGGTTCATCTTGATCGCATCAAAGGGGCAGAACTCGGCGCAGAAGCTAAAACTCATGCAGATCGAAACGTCGATGTAAAACTCGGCGGGCCGGGTGATAGGTTTGCCCTTATCATCCGAGTCGCGCACGATCCAGATGCACTGCGGCGGGCACACCTTGGCACAGATGCCGCACGCCGTACAGCGATCCTCGCCCTTTTCGGTATCCCAGATGAGCATCGGGATAAAACGGAAACGTTCAGGCAGCAGCCGTTTTTCTTCCGGATATTGGATGGTGAGCAGCCCTTCTTGATCGATAGGCTGGTCGATCATCCGCCGCCCGTCGCCCAACTGGATGCTGTCCTCATAGCGGCTAGGCACATCTTTGCGGTCATCTCGGTAGGTGTCGACGAAGTGCTTGAGCGTTACGCCGAGACCCTTTAACAAGCCGGTGCCAAACATCGGATTATCCTCTCCTAACGTCGTAGGTCATGCGGGTTGGCTCTAGCGGTCTACCTCGCCCAACACGATGTCGATTGCCCCCAAGATCACCACGGCATCGGCGATCTTATAGCCCACGGACATCGGGCCAAGCGCGTTCAAGTTGATGTAGCTTGGGGCGCGCACATGATACCGATACGGGTTGGTTTTGCCGTCACTCACCAGGTAGAAGCCGAGTTCACCCTTGGGGGCTTCGATGCGCTGGTAGACTTCGCCTTCCGGCGCCCGCAGCGTATAGCCCCCCTTGCCACCCATGATCGTGCCAAACCCCTGGTTCAGCGTCGTGGATGCATAGGCGTCGATCTCGCCGGGCGGGAGGTCACGCAGCGCCTGGCGCAAAATCTTCACGCTCTCGCGCGCTTCTAGCAGCCGGATGTAGTAGCGCGAATAGATGTCGCTTTCCGGCAACGTGGGGATATCAAAGTCAAAGCGGTCATAGATGCAGTACGGCTCTGCTTTGCGGATATCATAGGGCACGCCTGCGGCGCGGATCAGCGGCCCGCTCACGCTCAGTGCAATCAGGTCTTGGGGTGACAGATACCCGACCCCGCGCCCGCGCGCCTTGACAATTTCGTTGTCGCTGAGCATCCGATCCAGTTCATCCAGGGCGCGCGGCAGGCGTTCGTGGACGATGTACTTGGCGCGCTCTTCCCAGCCGGGCGTCAGGTCGCGCACCACGCCGCCAAAGCGCATGTAGTTGCACATCATCCGGCTGCCGCTGACCTCTTCGAAGAGGTCCAGGATCATCTCACGCTCTTCGATGGCGTAGAGGGCGGGCGTCTGCAGCGCGCCCAGGTCGTTGAGGATAAAGCCAATTGACCACATGTGATTGACGACACGGGTCAGCTCGGCCATGATGATGCGAATGTAGTTGGCGCGCTCCGGCACTTCAATCCCGGCCAGCTTCTCCACGGCCAGGGCATAGCCCAGGTTGTTGCTCATGGAGTTGATGTAGTCCAGCCGGTCGGTGTAGGGCATGTTCATCAACCACGTATTGCGTTCGCCAATCTTTTCGTGGTTGCGATGCAGGTAGCCCATCT